>CAMOFS010000093.1 GCA_946613735.1 uncultured Lachnospiraceae bacterium
GAGGGCGAAGCCCGAAGAATCTCACACCGCTATCGGTATATCCTTGATCTGCTCCCCGGTCACATAGTCATCCAGCCTCACATCCTCCTCTGTGAAGTCATAAAAGCTGTGCTTGTCCGGATTGAGCCAGAATTTGGGGGCCGGATGCTGCTCTCGTGTGATAAGCTCCTCTATGAGGGGTACATGTCTGTCATAAATGTGGGCATCCGCGATGACATGCACCAGCTCACCCACTACCATATCACACTCCCTGGCCAGCATATGCAAAAGCACTGCATACTGGCAAACATTCCAATTGTTTGCAGCCAGCACATCCTGGGAGCGCTGGTTCAAAATGCCATTTAGCACCAGCCGCTCCTCCCCGGGACGGGTGGTGACATTGAAGGTCATGCTGTAGGCACATGGGTACAGATGCATCTCACTAAGATCCTGATGCACATACATATTTGTCATAATGCGCCTGGAATATGGATTGTTCTTGAGATCGTAGATCACCCGGTCCACCTGGTCCATATCTCCCTCAGGATAGTGGTGCTTAATGCTCATCTGATAGCCATAAGCCTTGCCGATGGAACCGGACTCATCCGCCCACTCATCCCATACATGGGACTTCAGGTCATGGATGTTGTTGGACTTCTTCTGCCAGATCCAAAGCATCTCGTTGGTAGCGCTTTTTATGGCGGTCCTCCTTAAGGTTATGGCGGGGAATTCCTCGCTTAGGTCATAACGGTTGACCACACCGAATTTTTTGATGGTGTAGGCACTGGTGCCATCCTCCCATTTGGGACGCACCTTTTCGCCTTCGGTGCTGATGCCGTTGTCTAAGATGTCACGGCACATATCCACAAAGATCCTGTCTGCCTTGCTCATTTAATCCTCCTCGTTGAAGCGTTCCATAAGCTCCAGCTTCATTTTGTAGTACTTGGGTGAGAAGTCCACATAATGCTCATGTGGATTGGAGAAGCGCTTTTCCTCATCCCAGATCTCCTCATCCATCTGCTTCTTAACATAAGCTGCGATCTCCGAAATAGAAGGCAGCTTCTCGATAAGCTCTCCGTTTTTGATATACTGCTTCCTGATCTCCTTGATGGTGCAATTGTGATACTCGATGCGACGCCAGGGCTCCCTGGGTGCAATGGCCTTGTAGTCACTTGAAAGATCCGGAGTCTCGTCGTCACAGGTAATTAGGTCAGCATGGGCATAGCCCTGCTCGTTGTATACCCGATACACCTTTTTAAAGCCGGGGTTTGTGATCTTTTCCTGGGTGGCCGAGATTTTGATCTTGGGTACCCATTTTCCATCCTCCTCCATGGCAGCCAGCTTGTACACACCACCAAAGGTGGGATGTGGAGATGCAGTGATGAGGTTGTCACCTACGCCAAAGCTGTCGATCTGTGCTCCACGATCCAGCATCTCGGTGATCTTCCACTCGTCAAGTGCATTGGTAGCCATGATCTTGCAGTCTTTCATGTCAGCTTCGTCAAGCATCTTCCTGACCTCCTTGGAAAGCCAGGAGAGGTCTCCGGAATCCAATCGTACTGCCTTGAGCCGCTTGCCCATGGGCTCTAAGTATTCCTTTGCAACCTTAATGGCATTGGGGGCACCGGAACGCAGCACGTCATAGGTATCGATAAGGAAGGTGCAGTTATCGGGATAGAGCTCTGCATAAGCCTTAAAGGCCTCCTCTTCCGTGGCAAAGCTCATGATCCAGCTGTGGGCATGTGTGCCTGCCACCGGCATACCAAAGATCTGGCCCGCCAAAACAGTGGATGTACCCACTGCTCCACCCAGCATGGCAGCCCTGGCTCCGTAGATCGCCGCATCTGCATTCTGTGCGCGGCGGCAGCCAAACTCAACCACAGGTCTGCCCTTTGCGGCACGGACTATACGGTTGGTCTTTGTGACTATATTGGACTGGTGATTGAACTGATTTAGTATAAAGGTCTCCACCAGCTGTGCCTCTATAATGGGCGCCACCACGGTAATAATTGGCTCCCCCGGACTCATCACAGTACCCTCGGGGAAGGCATAGACATCACCTGTGAACTTGAAATGCCTCAGATAATCAAGAAACTTCTCGTCAAAGGCATTAAAGCTCCGAAGATACTCGATATCCGCATCGGTAAAATGCATGTCTAAAAGAAAATCTATGATCTGCTGAAGTCCTCCGAAAATGGAAAAGCCTGCCTTTTGGGGATTCTCCCTGTAAAATACGTCAAAGGCCGCGCGCTGCTTTTGGCGTCCCAGCAGAAAGTATCCGTTTGACATGGTAAATTCATAGTAGTCTGTTAAAAGTGTAAGATTGCGCTCACTCATTTTTCTCTCCTCGTAAAATACACAATAATAAACCGCCGGTGACTTTCACCGACAGTTTTTTATTTTAACACAGTTTTGCCCTTTAATAAATAAAATATGTTAAAAATTAAAAATTTAACATTGACAACCCCCTCATGATTTGATATTATAACAAGGTCGCGTGAATGAAAGAAACGTGGGGCCCCCGAAAAACGAAGTTTTTTGGGGAAGAGGAGACATAACGTAGCGATACGTCGACGCGAGCTTGCTCGTGGCGACAATGAGCGGAGTTTATGTCGACGTGCGGAGGTGTCGGAACTGGCAGACGAGCAAGACTAAGGATCTTGTGGGAGCAATCTCGTGTGGGTTCAAGTCCCATTCTCCGCATGGTTGTTAAAGAAGAACGATAGGCAAGATGTCTATCGTTCTTTTTTGCATTCAAGGGCCGCCAAAGCGCCCCTTGGACTCCATATATTATCTTTCCGGACTTTTACAAAACTATTCTCCCTCATCCCGGGTGCTCGGTTATAGAATCCCTTTACTTGATTTTTGACACCATCACCGGTAACCTCTATAGTAAGTAGAAACAATAGGGCTTTCGCAGAAGCGAGAATATAGATTTGACAGATGTAATACATGATGTTATCGTATGAATATATAAAAAGGTGCTACCGATGACGGTTGCCCTAAAAATGATCATTGAATGACCGTGGTTTCTCAGAGCTGGCGGTCATTCTTATTTGTATGATCCTTGCCGTATGTTATAGCTACCAAAGGCGGTTAGGCGCCGTCACGCCGCTTACCTATGATTCTTTCTATGGCTTTCCGGTCCGCGTGGGGATACCGGGTCTTCACGTGATCTACTATCCGATCCAATGATACTTCTGGTGCTTCCTTATAGGCTGACGTAACCAGCTCATAGCCCCATATTGCCTCCGGGGGAAGCATAACAGATACCGGCATCCCATATTGCTCGCCTCGCTTGTTCACCCGTCTGTGAAAGTCCGTGATCACAAGATATGTCTGCATCTGCAGCCCTGTAATAATCCCGGGATAGTTTTTTTCTCCTTTTTTACCAAAGCCCGCCATCTTCTTAAGATCGGTAGATAGAATCTCATCATTGGGAAAGGTCATGTTCCCATCTTCGTCCGTTTTAGTCAGGATATCCATGATCTTTTTCTCACGCATGCTCGCATAACCATCTTCCCACCTGGAGTCAAAATCATACCCCCAGCGTCTGAAATTCGCGAAATATGGCAGCCATTCCACACTTATAAAGCCGGCCTTTTTATCAAAAAACTTGCCATAGGCCACCTGCTTACCTGCTGCAATGATCTCGCGCCACTCCCACGGATCCTCCTTTTGGATACCGGTCCACCAATAATCCGGCGAAACATGCTCTTCCGCGGAAAAACCTTCGATGTCATTTGCAAAAAGGGGCAAAAATCCCATCTCATTTATCCAATTGACCAGCTCCTGCCAGGTTCGTATGCGGTAAGGGTCATCCCAGCTTAGACCCCGCATTATCCATTTTCCATCTTCTACTGCCATGATCAGTTTCCTTCAAAGTCCCTCATACCAGCTCATCCAAATACACCTTGTATTCTCATTGTAAGTGCCAGTCACTTTTAAAAAAATGTTACTTGGCTTAACAATTCCATAAAGGTGACTGGTACCCAATCTGCCAACGTCAGCTGCTTCTGTGCTTCCATAAATTCATCTTTAAAGCGTGTGCTGCCACATAATGTTATCACCGGATAATTGCCTACCATTGCTACACTCTCCTCCCGTATCGGATTATGTTCACGGTATTGGTGCCAGGTACCTCGTTTCATAATCAAATTACGGTGCCAGACCGGCACCGCAACAATTATTATTAAGCATATTTCAGTGCAAACTCCACTGTCTTTTCATCAATGCCCTCGGCAAGTAACTCATCGCCAGTGGCGCCTGCCCGGATCCTTTCGATAGATGTGGCAAGCAATTCTCGTCCTTCTTCTCTGCCTTCTTCTCTACCTTCTTCTCTACCTTCTTCTCTGCCTTCTTCCCGTTCCTCTTCCAAGCTCTTCTTAAGATCCATTTCATCAAAATGCAGTAGCATAAGCTTCGCCTCCCCTCTTTTCTGCAGGAGATATTCCTTTAAAAGCCCTTCATCAATACATCTCTCTATCGCCGCGTCAGCAGCATCCTCTTCAGAAAGACCATTATCAATGTTTTGTCTCATATACTCTACCAGCTTGGAATAGCCTTTAAGCGTTTCACAAGCATCCATAAGATCCTTGTTCCTGTCCGCATTTATATTGATAAGCTTAGCGGTCCATTCATATCCGGCAGATGGTACCATAAAAGCATCCGACAAATGCATATCGTGTCTATCCGGGGCTTCCTCTGTTCCGTTATATAAAACATAATAATCCGGTGCCGGGATTTTTACAATAGCTTTCCTGTAGATTTTCTTCTTAAGGTTACGTTTTTCTAAGTAACCATCCACGCACTGAACGTAATGTATCAGCCCTCGTAGCGGCATGTTCTTGTTAACCGAACTCTGGTGTTCCCATAAGGTTATCCTGGAATCAAAAAATACTGACACATCATTATGATACCCAATAAATATGACGTCCTTAAGTGTGATTACCTCAATCTCATTTTCATCCGTATATTCTGTCCCTCGGATAGCATTATAGAGAGAAAGTGCATTTTTCTTATCCGAAAAAATGTCGCAAAACAGACTATCCTTATAGTTTCTTCTTACAGCCTCATCATTCATACTGGCCTCCTACTATCAATAAAACTGGAAAAATACTTAATCATAACTGAGCCGGTTCAGATTTGATAGACGGATTATACCAGACAGAAATAATATTTCAATAGATTTTGATGATTGTTTACCTTTGTTAACCTTTATTAAATTTTCTTAATAATTTGTTTACCTTTGTTAGCTTTTATTACTATAGATGCTGATCAAAAAGTGAGCCACCTAATAGCTACTCTGCAAGCATTGTCACCTGTCAGCACTGCATCAGCCATAATGTGCGCCTTTCAATAATGATTCTTGCAACATCCGAACAAGATTCCTGTAACATACGGACAGAATTCTTTTTGATAAAAAGAATACGTTTCCTCAGTATTTCTTGAGGATTTCAAGAATATCCTTCCCGTATTTTTCTATCTTTTTCTCGCCAAGCCCTTTTACATCAAACAGGTCTGAAATAGTCCTCGGTCTCTTGGCCACAAGGTCTTCTATGGTTTCATCCTTGAAGAAATAATACGCTTTCAAACCTTCACTATGACTCTTATCAGAACGGTATGCTTTAAGAGCTTCTGCAAGAGCACAGCCTTCGTTATTTGCCGGCACCTCATCACTTGTTTTCATCCCTTCTTCTTTCGGAATGTTTGCAGTATATTTTTCGGTATAATCCGTTCTATCAGGATTATCGTGAGATAAGAAGAACTCTGCAACTTCCCTCATCTCCTTTTCTGACCATTCATAGTCTTTGTTTTTTGCCTGATCATTTTTTATATATCTAACCAACTGATCAGCACGAACAACCTGCCCTATGATATCTTTATCTGCGTTTTTATCCATAAGTACTGTCTTCGGATTCGCCAGTACAACTAATGATTTATATGTATTTTTAAAATTAGCCTCAAAGGCTTTCTTCATAAGTATATTGTTTTTAGACTCAATCCTCACCTCTTTGGTCCTCTCTAGGTGCCTTTGATTCTGAGTCACCGGAGAATAGATGCCTTCAAATTGTTTCGAACCAAGTCGCCTCTTGAAAACATCCCCTTCAATACAGATATCACCATATAGATTCTTGCATTCCAAGATATAGTTGCACTTTCTTGCCACAATAAAAAAATCTATCTGCGCTGTATCCACATCTCCCAGACATATATCCTGAAGGATAAACATATCAATCCCGCTGTTCCTCAGTTCATATGCAATAGCTTCTTCTCCCTTGATCCCATAATCCAACAGTTTGCACTCCCTTTCAAGAGCCTTCTTGTCTTCGCCAATGAGTTTCCCACAGAGATCCTGCATTTTTACGAGTTGGTCTTTGGCACTGCTATTATCCTTTAAAAACACTGATCCGATCTTTTTTGTAAATAATCCCACGATGATTCTCCTAATATTCTTCTTTATATATCTTTCAACTTTGTCCCGTCTTCTGTCCGCCAGTCTACATTTCCATTAGATGTATGCCCAAGGATTACTGCGG
>CAMOFS010000094.1 GCA_946613735.1 uncultured Lachnospiraceae bacterium
GGTAAAAACTGTATCATCGGAGCCGGCGCCCTAGTCAGTGAAAACAAGGTGATCCCGGATAACTCCGTGGTGATCGGAGTTCCGGGAAAGGTGGTCAGGGAAATGACACAGGAGGATTTTGACAGTCGGCGTAGGAATATTGACGTATATGTTAATGCAGCAAAGGAATATCTGGAGGGGAAATACGAGGTATTTTAAAGATCCTTCGCTTCGCTCAGGATGACAAAATAGTTTAAGATGACAGGTAAACCGGTAGGATATCCCACCGGTTTATCATTTTTTACAAAAACTTTCGGTATATATAACATAGGCTTTTTTACAAAAAAGCTGTAACATGGCAGATGTAGGTTTAACACATTACCATTTCATATGATATGAAAGGAGAAGGAACAAATGGCTAGCATTTCAATGAAGAACATTTGCAAGGTTTATCCCAACGGTTTTGAGGCCGTTAAGGACTTTAACCTTGAAGTACAGGATCAGGAGTTTATTATTTTCGTAGGACCCTCCGGTTGCGGTAAGTCTACCACCCTTCGTATGGTAGCAGGCCTTGAGGACATCTCAAGCGGCGAGCTTCGTATCGATGACAAGATCATGAACAACGTTGAGCCCAAGGATCGTGATATCGCAATGGTATTCCAGAACTACGCTCTTTATCCTCATATGTCAGTATATGATAACATGGCATTCGGACTTAAGATCCGCAAGATGCCCAAGGAAGAGATCGACAAGCGCGTTCAGGAAGCAGCTAAGATCCTTGATCTGGACAAGCTTTTAGACCGTAAGCCCAAGGCTCTTTCAGGTGGACAGCGTCAGCGTGTTGCCATGGGTCGTGCCATCGTTCGTAACCCCAAGGTATTCCTTATGGATGAGCCTCTTTCCAACCTGGATGCAAAGCTTCGTGTTCAGATGCGTACAGAGATCTCCAAGCTCCATGACAGACTCGGCGCTACCATCATCTACGTTACACATGACCAGACAGAGGCTATGACCCTTGGTACCCGTATCGTAGTTATGAAGGACGGTGTAGTACAGCAGATCGATACACCTCAAAACCTTTACAATGCACCCGGTAATCTCTTTGTTGCAGGCTTTATCGGATCACCCCAGATGAACTTCTTCGATGCGAAGATCGAAAAGAACGGTGATGCTGTTACCGCTACTGTAGGCGGAGCAAAGCTTTCTGTTCCCGCTACCAAGGCAAAGGCCCTTATCGATGGCGGCTATGATGGCAAGACTGTTACCATGGGTATCCGTCCTGAGGACATCTACGATTCACAGATGATGATCGACGCTAACCCCAATGCTGTTATCGAGTCCGTTATCCGTGTATACGAGCTTTTGGGAGCTGAGGTATTCCTTTACTTTGATTATGCAGATGCTCAGGTTACAGCACGAGTTGACCCTCGCACTACAGCCGGCGTAGGTGATACAGTTAAGTTTGCTCTGGATATGGAGAAGACTCACTTCTTTGACAAGGACACAGAGAAGACTATCACCAACTAGACAACCATTTGCACAAATCCTCGTAAAGTAGTAAAATACTTTTCGAGGTGTGTGTATGGATAAGGACGTTAAGGACCTTTTAAAAAAGCTTAATAAAGAAACCGGTCTGAATCTTGAGATTTCCGAGGCGGATGTGGATGAAGATACCTCCTTACGTTTACAGGAATTATTGCTTTCTGTAAAAGACCACTCTCGTCGGGATCTCTTTTGGCAGAATCTCCTCCTCGGGCAGTTGTCCCGGGAGGAGGCGGTTCTGCTGTCCCACCGGTTTCATATAGATATGAGCGCCCCCCGGGTGCTCTTTCTTGTTGGATTTTTGGATCCCGTTAATGAGATGATCATTTCCCTTCTCAAGAATACCCTGGGGAAAAGGGACGAGTTCATATCTTTGGATGACCGGCACTTTGTTATCATAAAGGCTGCGGGGGATGCTGATTACAAGGATGAGGCCCTGGGTTTGTCGGATCTGATCCTAACTGAGGCTATGGTTTCTGCGAAAACAGCATATGATACACCGGTGGAGGATCTTTTTGAGCTGTCAGCAAGTCTTTGCCATTGCGAGGCGGCACTCAAGCTTTCCTCTCTTTTACCCGGGGACGGACGGGTCATTTTCTGCGGGGATCTCCGCTTTGAAAAGCTTTTGTACTCTGTCAGCGAAGAGTCCGCTAAGGAGTTTTTAGCTGAAAGTGTACCGGATGCTGATCAGTTTGTCCTGGACAATGAGATGAAAAACACCATCACCACCCTATTTGAAAACGAGCTCAACATTGCCGATACGGCCAAGGCCCTTTTTATACACAGGAATACCCTGGTCTACCGGCTTGAAAAGTTTTACAAAAAGACAGGGCTTGATCTTAAGAGATTTGATGATGCGGTGATATGCCGGACGGCTCTTATCCTTTCTGAGCTGTACGGAGTGAAATAGGACAGCATCACTTTTATAATTTGAAAAAAAGTGTTATTATATCCATTAGCAGTTTTCGGGATACCGATTTAGGATGATATATGAGTAATATACAGATAAAAGGTCGTTTAAAAGCATATTTGCAGGCACCCCTGTTTATGGGAGTGCTCTTTTTGGTGGGCTCGCTTATCCTTCTTAAGATAAGCTTCGGACTCGGTCTTTTTGCAGGGATCATTTCTCTGGTATACGCCGTCATTATTTATATTGCATATAGGATCACATGGAAAAAGCTAACGGAGGAGATCATCAATTTTGCGGTCCAGTACGGTACCGTGCAGAATCGACTGCTTGGCAAGTTCCAGATCCCCTATGCAGTCATGGATGGCGAGGGCAAGCTTTTGTGGCTAAACGAGCGTTTTATGGAACTTTCGGGCAAGGACAGATCCTACAGGAAGTCCATCAGCTCCATTTTTCCCGAGGTTACAAGAGAAAATATAGGACGCATAGAGTCCGGCAGCTTCACGGTCCAGCTTACCTACAATGACCGTATCTATGATGCCATTTTGGAAAAGATTCCTCTGGATATGTACAACACAGAGGATTTTGAGCCGGTTACGGACAGCAAAAAGATGATAATAGAGGGTGTCGGAGAGATCACCTCAATTATGCTGGTTGATGTAACCGAGCGCGAGACCCACAAAAAACGTAATTTGGAGCAGCAGATGGTACCGGCCCTTGTCTACGTGGACAATTTTGAAGAGGTTATGGAGTCCGTGGATGAGGTCAAGCGTTCCATGCTGGTGGCCATGATCGACCGTAAGATCAACAGGTACTTCAGGGAGATAGACGGTGTGGTCAAAAAGCTGGAGAGGGACAAGTATTTTGTTATCTTCCAGAGCCAGTACCTTAAGACACTTGAAGACGGCAAGTTCTCCCTTTTGGAGGATATCCAGACGATCAAGGTCGGTAATGATTCGGTATTTACCATAAGTATTGGTATCGGTATGGGGGCTACCTCATACACCCAGTGTTCTGAATATGCACGGGCAGCCATAGGTATGGCTCTTGGACGCGGCGGTTCCCAGGTGGTGATCAAGGATAATCAGGAAGTATCATACTACGGAATACGAGGCCGCGAGGTGGAAAAGAACACCAGAGTCAAGGCCAGGGTAAAAGCCCAGGCGCTTAGGGAAATGATGGAGACCAGAAGCAGGGTGCTTGTCATGGGTCATTCCATTTCGGATGCAGATGCTCTGGGAGCGGCAGTCGGAGTGTACGTGGCAGCTACAGCTTTGGGTAAGCCCTGTCAGATAGTGTTAAATACAGTTACTTCTTCGCTTCGCCCCCTTGTTGATATGTTCACCACAGAGGCGGGTTATCCCAGGGATCTTTTCATCAACTCAGAGGAAGCACTGACGGTGGTGGACAATAACACCCTGGTCATGGTGGTGGATACCAACAGGCCTAACTACACTGAGTGTCCCCAGCTCCTTAACAGGGGCGGTGGTGTGGTGGTTTTTGACCATCACAGGCACGGCAGTGAAAAGATAAAGAATCCGCTGCTTTCATATATTGAGCCATATGCATCCTCTGCCTGCGAGATGCTGGCTGAGGTGTTGCAGTATTTTGATGACGGCATCACCCTTACCAGTCAGGAAGCGGATTGTATTTATGCCGGTATGCTCATAGATACCAACAATTTTATGACAAAGACCGGAGTGCGTACCTTTGAGGCAGCAGCCTTTTTGCGTCGAAGCGGCGCGGATGTCATCCGGGTCAGGAAGCTTTTGCGTGAGGATATGAACGCCTACAAGGCAAGGGCTGAGGTGGTCAGGAATGCAGAGGTATACAGGAATGCGTTTGCCATTTCCGTATGCGAAGCCAAGGAGGCAGAAAGCCCCACCATCGTAGGAGCCCAGGCTTCCAACGAGCTTTTGAACATAGTAGGGATAAAGGCATCCTTTGTGCTTACCGAGTATCAGGGCAAGATCTACGTCTCATCTCGTTCCATAGATGAGATAGACGTCCAGCTGATCATGGAGCGTCTGGGTGGAGGCGGCCATTTGAATGTGGCAGGAGCCCAGATAGAGGGTGAGACCGTATCGGAGGTCAAGCACAGGATCGAAAATATTATAGATGTAATGATGGATGAAGGAGAGATAAAACTATGAAGGTGATCTTACTTACAGATGTTAAGCCACATGGGAAAAAGGGAGATGTGGTGGATGTATCCGATTCCCTGGCAAGGAATGTACTGATCAAGAAAAAACAGGCTGTGGAAGCCACTCCCCAGAATATGAACAATCTCAAGCTCCAGAATCAGCATGCCGACAAGGTTGCGGCAGAGAATCTGGCATCCGCAAAGGAGCTTAAAAAACAGATAGAGCAATGGACGGTGGAGACATCCATCAAGTCCGGTGAGGGAGGCAGGACCTTTGGCTCCGTATCCTCCAAGGAGATCGCTCAGGCCGTAAAGGACCAGTATGACACGGATATTGACAAGAAAAAGATCATAGTATCCGAGCCCATTAAGAGTCTGGGAACACATGAGGTAAAGATCAAGCTTCATCAGGAGGTGACAGCCACCCTTCGTGTCCACGTGGCGGAGCAGGCTTAGGAGGGAATATGGACGAGGTACAGATAAGCAGGGTCATGCCCAATTCTCTCAGTGCCGAGCGATCTGTCATTGGTTCCATGATGATGGATAAGGATGCCATCACTGAGGTTATGGAGATCTTGACCCCGGACGATTTTTACAATGCACCCTTTAATACCATGTATGAGGTGCTTTTGGCTCTTTACGAGGAAGGAAAAAGTGGAGATCTGGTCATTTTACAGGATCGGCTCAAGCAAAAGAACCTGCCGGGACAGTTTACTGATCCGGTGTATCTGGCAGACATACTCGACGGTGTCAGCGTTTCGGTCAATGCAGCCGAGCACGCCCGTATAGTAAAGGAAAAATCTCTTTTACGACAGGTGATCCGCACCAATCAGGAGATAGAGAACACCTGCTTCAAGGGTGAGGATACCTCAGATGCGATATTGGATGAGACAGAGAGGCGTCTCAATGATCTTATAAAGAATAAAGGTGTGGAGGATGACGTTCCCATCCACATTGTTGTTCAGAATGCTCTTTCAGCCATAGAGGCGGCTTCAAAGCAAAAGGGCAAGATAACTGGTATTCCCACGGGCTTTATTGATCTGGATTACAAGATGGCCGGACTGCAGCCTTCGGATCTGATCCTTTTGGCGGCACGTCCCTCTATGGGAAAGACGGCTCTTGCACTAAACATAGCACAGTATGTGGCTTTTCATGATCACCATTGTGTGGCAATTTTTTCTTTGGAGATGTCAAAGGAGCAGCTGGTCAACAGGCTTTTTTCACTTGAGTCCAAGGTGGATGCCCAGAAGCTTCGTACCGGCAGCCTCCAGGAGAGCGAATGGGAGCAGCTGGTGGAAGGTGCTTCGAATATCGCTCGTTCTAACCTTATCATAGACGATACCCCGGGTATTTCTGTGGCGCAGCTTAGGAGTAAGTGCAGAAAATACAGCAGGGAAAAGGATCTCAAGCTGGTGATCATAGACTACCTGCAGCTTATGACGGGTTCAGGCAAAAATGAATCGAGGCAGCAGGAGATATCCGATATATCCCGATCCTTAAAGGGTCTTGCCAGGGAGCTCAATGTCCCGGTGATCGCCTTATCCCAGCTTAACCGCGGTGTTGAGCAAAGGGAGGACAAGCGTCCCATGCTGTCGGATCTTCGTGATTCCGGTGCCATAGAGCAGGATGCGGATGTGGTGATGTTCATATACAGGGATGATTATTATAATAAGGATTCTGATAGAAAGGGTATATCAGAGGTGATCATAGCCAAGCAGAGAAACGGTCCCATAGGAACTGTGGATCTGGTATGGCTGCCTGAATATACCATGTTTAAAAACAGGGAAAAGGAACATAAGAAAAAGGATTAAAAAAGGACATCCCGTAGGGGGTGTCCTTTTTGTTGATCATATTAACCCTGAGAGATAGCTCCTGTAGGGCAAACACCAGCGCAGGTGCCGCACTCAACGCAAGCGCTCTCAT
>CAMOFS010000095.1 GCA_946613735.1 uncultured Lachnospiraceae bacterium
AAAACAAAGTTGAAAGAAATTGTTTGGAATGGTAAAATTTCATTCCGAGCGAAGCGAAGAATCCCGCTCGGCAAATCATGTAATGATTCGCCGAGATTCCCATTGTCATTCCGAGCGAAGCGAGGAATCCCGCTCGGCAAATCATGTAATGATTCGCCGAGATTCCCGTTGTCATTCCGAGCGAAGCGAGGAATCTTTAAGGAGAAACAAATATGTCCATAGATGGAATCACAATACACGCCATAGCCCACGAGCTTAACGAAAAGCTTGCAGGGGCACATATTAAAAAAATCGCACAGCCCGAGGGTGAGGAGCTTATCATTACCGCTTCAAGGGATAGAGTCACTTCCCGGCTTTTGATATCTGCATCCCCCTCTCTCCCTGTGATATACCTGACTCCTGAGAACAAAGAGAGCCCAATGACAGCTCCCAATTTTTGCATGCTGCTTCGGAAATATATCGGAAGCGGGCGGATCGCAGGGGTGTCCCAGGTGGGCATGGAGCGTGTTATATGCATGGATATCGAGCATCTCAATGAGATGGGTGATCCCGCCACAAAAAAGCTCTATATTGAGATCATGGGTAAGTATTCCAATATCATTTTGGTAGATGAAAAGAATATGGTCCTTGATGCAATCCGTCACGTTAGTGCTGCCGTATCTTCTGTTCGTGAGGTGCTTCCCGGTCGGGAGTACTTTATCCCCGAACAGGAAAACCACTATGATATCATGACTGTGTCCCGGGAGGCTTTGTATGAGGATGTTTTCAGTCGCCCCCTTACCATCAGGAAAATGTTTTTTGAGTCCCTCACCGGCTTTGGCCCCGTTATGGCCGAGGAGATCTGCCACCGACTGGATATTGATTCCGATGCCTCGGTTTTGTCAATGGCTGACTGGCAGCAGGATGCCCTCTATGAAGAGCTAATGAGGATAAGGGAGGCTTTGGCTTCTGACAGCTACTCTCCTTCCATCATAAGCGATAAGACCAATAAGCCTATTGAGGTCTATCCCTTTGCTTTGACTTTATATGGCGAGGGCTATGAGGTACAATCCTACGACTCCATCTCTCTTGCACTTTTTGATTTTTACAGGACAAAGAATCTGCGCACCAATATGGACCAGAAGTCCCACGATCTGAAAAAACAGGTTCAGACTCTTTTAGAGAGGAATAATAAAAAGCTGGCCCTGCAGAAAAAGCAATACCGCGATACCGAGTCCATGGATAAGTACCGTCTCTACGGTGAGCTTTTGACAGCCAATGCGTATATGCTAAAGCCCGGTATGAAAAAGGTCACTGTAAACAACTATTATGACAATACCGATGTATCCATCCCCTTGGATGAGACCCTGCCCATCATGGATAATGCCAATAAGTACTATGCCAAGTACAACAAAATGAAACGCACCAGGGATGCCCTCGATACACAGATAAAGGAGACTCAAAGCTCCATAGAACACCTGGCTTCCATAATGGCTGCCATAACTCTTGCCGAAAGCGAGGCGGATCTTACTCCCCTTAAGCAGGAGCTTTTTGAGTACGGATATACCAAAAAACGTCCCGGCTTTGACAAAAAAGGAGGACGGGAGAAAAAACAAAAGCCACTGCATTTTGTTACAGAAGACGGCTTTGATATATACGTGGGGAAAAATAATTACCAGAATGAGGAGGTGACCTTCAAGATTGCCTCCGGCGGTGACTGGTGGTTCCATACCAAAACCATCCCCGGCTCTCACGTGATAGTCAAATCAAAGGGGCTGCCTGAGCTTCCTGACCATATATACGAGATAGCCGCTTCTCTGGCTGCTTACTACTCCACCGGCCGGGATTCCGAGAAGGTGGAGATAGATTATGTGCAGAAAAAGGAATTAAAAAAAGTAGCCGGCGCTGCTCCCGGCTACGTGATTTATCATACTAATTATTCTATGGTGGTTAAGCCGAATAAAGACCCTTCGCTACGCTTTGAATGACAAATCAGACTGCTATGTCAAAAGCTGCAGTATTCCCTGCTTGTTCTGGTTAGCCTGAGCCAGCATGGACTGCCCGGCTTGTTCGAGGATGGAATGCTTTGAGTAGTTTACCATCTCTTTTGCCATATCAGTATCACGGATCCTGGACTCGGCTGCATCAGTGTTTTCCCTGGTATTCTGATCCGCAGCATATGCATGCTCTAACCTGTTCTGCTGTGCACCAAAGCCACTTCTTACGGTAGAGATAAAATCAATGGCATCGTCCGCCATCTGCATGGCATTTTGTGAGTCCCCATATGTTAATGTGTTGATACCACTGATACCTACAATGGTATTCGAAAGCGCGGAATATCTGATGTCGATATTCTGAAAGGCAAGTGCTCCACTCTGTATATGAACCAGCTTTTCCGGAGGGTTGATCTTGATATTAAGATTCGTAGTGGAGGATGCACCGGAACCATCATTTCTCACCTTTGTATATGTTCTGGTAGCGCTTCCCTTTGGATTGATAGTTACACCCACACTGTCATTGGCAGAATTCCCGGTGTCTGATCTGTCGTCATATCTTAAAGTGATACTGTTGCTGCCACCATCCGAAAGGGTAATGCTGCGTATAGCAAGATTAGTTTTATTGTTATATTCTGTTCCCAGACTTCCATCCGCTTTCGTATATGTAAATGTCTGACTACCGGAAGCAGTTGAAACCGTTCCGTCGGTAGCATCCTTTATATCGGTTGTAGTGTTTACAAAGGGGCCGCTTGAGGCGGTTAATATCGGATTACCTCCTTTATTAACGGTATATTTATAGCTGCAAACCTCGTAGATCTTGTTTTCCACATATTGGCTGTCTATACTCACGTATTTCGTAGCATCAGGTGCACCTGTGGCTTCCTTGTACCTACGCCCATCCGTATCTCTGGCATTTGATGGATCATCATCTAATTCATAGCAGGTTTCTCCATTATATTGCTGTTCCTGCCCGTTTTTATCTTTATAATAGAGCTGACTCTCTCTTTCATATAGCTGCGTCAGCTCCTTCCTCTGTTCATAATCCGTCACATAGCCGGTAACGTTCTTTTCCCTTTCCACTGTGATCTGCATAGGTGTAACAGCTGTACCATCACTGCCAAAAACACGATCGAGCTTATCACGCTGAAAATGAAAGCTTAAGCTGTTACTTGTGGAAGTAACGTTGGAATTATTAGTTGTAATATTGTTTATGGGTGCTGAAACAGAGGAACCTGAAAGGCTCTGGGAAATACCCTTTGCTGCCTCAGCCAAAGACACCTCATCGGTTACAAAATTGAAATCAAAACCTAAGGTATCATTGGGATTATTGGTCCTGCCGTCCCAATTTGTGGTATCTGTAAAGTTATATCTGGCATCATCATCCAACGTAACAGGATTCCCGTTGGGATTGTCTGTAACATTGTGTGCTGTATCATTAGTGGCACCAAAATCAGTAATACTATAACCGTGACCGTTTAAGTCAGTAAAGCTTCTCCACGACTTAGCTGTACCGGCAGTTTTTGTACCGCCCACATTCTGCTCCACCCATACGTTGGTGTTATCAGCTTTTATACTAAAGCTTGTATTTTCGATAGAATTTTTATTCGAATCAGTAACATTGAGAACCATATTATCAGCGGCTGATTGTACTGCGCTATGACCTGTAGTGCTCATGGGATAAGCATCCCAGCTTATGACTGAAATGTTGTCCTTTTTAAGATGAGCCACCAGATCCTCCTGGTTATCAGGATCATCCACATCTATTGTGATGTTCATCTTATGAAATTCAAAGTTAATGGAACCGTCACTCTTTGTGATATCGCTCCAGTTAGCAGCCCGGAGATTATTAATATAGATACCGCTGCCATCTGCATCCATCTGATACTCACGACGGATCTGGCTACGATCCTGGCCGGCATCCAGTTTGAGATAGATAAGCTCACCATTGTCATCTGTAAACTTCTTTTCCCAGTCACCATGGTCTGCGGGCAGGCCAAGCTCATCCCAGGTGTAGCGCTTGTTATTGATAAGCACGCCACCCATATTAGAGGCACTACCATCGTTAAATATCTTGAAGTCGTCAGGCATGGATGAAATATCGGGCAGATATGGTGCCCTGAAGATCTTTATTGTATTGAACTCAGTATCGTTAAAGATCCGCTTGGTCTCTTTTTTGATCTCCTGGATCTCACGGTCAATCTGATCTCTGTCTGATTCTGTATTGGTGTCGTTGGAGGCCTGGGTTGCAAGCTCCTTGATGCGGTTTAACATGGCATGGACTTCATTAAGTGCACCCTCACCTGTCTGAACGTAACCCACACCATCCAAAATATTCTGAGAAGCCTTTTCAAGGCCTCTCACCTGAAAACGGAGCTTTTCTGAAATGGAAAGACCCGCAGCATCATCTGCTGCGCGGTTGATACGATAGCCTGAAGATAGTTTTTCTGTATTTTTAGCCTTTTTATCTGTGGTAATGTTGAGCTGCTTGTTAGCGAACATCGCCTCCAGATTGTGCTGCACTACGAGCATATCTGCACCTCATTGGTTCCATATTCCCCTACGGATATTATATCGGCTAATTATAATATATTCTTAGTTCAATTCGGTCATTAGGGAGAAGAAATCTTCTCCCTAGTAACTTAACGGATCAATTCCGTAAGTCCGACTTTCTTGTGGACCTTGCGTAGTGTCTTGTTTGAGAAATAATATGCCTTTTCATCATTTTCTTTGATGCGGGCGTCGATATAGGTCTTGTCAGCCATAAGCTCAGTGTAGCGGGCCTGTAAGGGGGCGAGTTCATTGGCTACTGCCTCTCCCACTGCCATCTTGAAATCACCGTAGCCCTTACCGGAAAACTCAGCTTCGATCTCATCATAGCTCTTTGACGTTACACAGCTGTAGATGGTCATAAGATTAGAGACTCCGGGCTTTTGCTCTTCATCATAGCGTACCTCTGTCTCGGAATCAGTGACAGCACGCTTGAATTTTCTGATGATAGTATCCTTGTCATCCAAAAGAAGAACCGTGGCATTGGGATTCTCATCTGACTTGGACATCTTTTTGCCCGGCTCCTGAAGGGACATGATACGGGCTCCTGCCTTGCCCATGTAAGGCTCAGGGATGGTGAACACATCTCCGTAAATGGCATTAAAGCGCTCAGCAATATCACGGGTGATCTCCAGATGCTGCTTCTGGTCAGCACCGATAGGAACCACATCCGCCTGGTACAAAAGGATGTCAGCGGCCATGAGAACGGGATAAGTAAAAAGTCCCGCATTGATGTTGTCAGCATGCTTTTGTGATTTGTCCTTGAACTGTGTCATACGGGACAGCTCACCCATATAGGTAAAGCAGTTAAGTACCCATGCCAGCTGGGCGTGGGTAGGCACATGGGACTGATAGTAGACACAGTTCTTCTCGGGATCGAGACCGGCAGCAACGTATAGTGCATACAGGGATCTGGCATTTTTTCTGAATTCCGCAGGCTCCTGTCTTACCGTAAGCGAGTGCAGGTCCATGACGCCAAAGAAGCATTCGTATTCCTCATGCATCTTGACCCAGTTTTTAAGGGCACCAAGGTAATTACCTAAGGTCAGGGTGTTGGTAGCCTGCATGCCGCTATAAAGTATCTTTTTTTCCTTATCCATCTTCTTTATTTCTCCTTTTATAAGCTTCTTCGTCACTTCGTTCCTCAGAATGACAAATACTATATGTCATCCTGAGCGTAGCGAAGGATCCTTTTCTTTTAACAGTTTTCTTACATAGGCGAAGGTTTCCTCTTCACCTTTTTGGGCAAGCATTTTAAGCAGTGTCTCCAAAAGCTGACGTGTCTTGGGATTGAGCATCAGATGGCCGCTTCCCTTTTCATAATACTTAAGTGCCGAATCGTCCCGGTAGTTTTCCTTCTGGTAGTTTTTGCTGGCTGCGATCCGATCCAAAAACATCTCCACCACATACTTTTTTGGCATCTCCATGCCGCACATGGGACTTCCCTCAGCAGCATTGTAGTCTATCCAGTATTCCAGGTGATGCTTGTTGCGGCCCTTATGATGGAGCCATGCTGTAGAGACTCCTGTGGTCTCCCGCTCAGCAAGATTCGGGCTCCTGTTGCCCTGGTAATATATGCATCCGGGGATGAACTCTGTAGGCGAATACTTGGACAGATCGTGCAGAAGGCCCTGCTTGTACAGGCCCACACGAAAGCAGTATGCCATTACCAGATGCCTGTGATGTGTAATTGTCTTAAAATGTCCGATTATGTTCCTTAACTTTACCATTTTATTACTACTCCGGGATATGGGTGATCTGAATTGTCCACCGCACTGGTTTCGGTGGACACAAAGTCATGAGTATCCGCAAATCACTGGTCCCTGCCCACAAGTACCGTTAATGTCCCGGGCGGTACTATGATCTGGCTTTGGTTTTTGAGGGGCTCGGCATCAGGCGAAAACTCCTCATCTCCGGTATTGGTGACAAAATACCAC
>CAMOFS010000096.1 GCA_946613735.1 uncultured Lachnospiraceae bacterium
GAGGGCGAAGCCCGAAGAATCTTATAATAGTGCGTCCTGTTTCATCATAGTCTTCATCACCGAGATATCGGATGATATATCCCAGGCGTCATCCTGGAAAAGCTGATTCAGAAGCTTTACAAAAGCGTCGTTTATCACATCCATGGCATCCTCGATCTCAGCTCTGGAGTTGGCCACATTCTCGATGTTTTTGTCCTCGTTTGAAAGCTTCACATAGCTTGTCACCAGCTTTTCGGTGGTGGGCAGGTAGTAGCTCATGAACTTTCTTAGGTCAGAGGCTGTCTCCGGCTGCTTTTGCACCTTTTTAAAGATGGAAAGCACCGTAGCCTCAAGAGTATACAGCTTGTCCGACATAGGCTCCGTATCCGGGATCATATCGTTGAAATCCCTGATCCGGTTAAGATAATCATTACCGTCACGGAGGATGGACTTTACATCCTCCGGCAGGGACTCATCGATCCTGTAGTAGGCCCGCTTATTGGAATCGGTCTTGGGCACGTCTGTCGCCTGGTTATCCTTCTTTGTCCCGGCCTGCTCCTGAGCGGCCCTGACAGATCTGGCATACTCCAGATACACATCATCCGTCAGCATCAGGGTAGTCTGCTCCCTGTCAAAAACCGCAGTGGGCAAAAAGCCCTTCATCTTCATTTTTTTAAGATCTGACAAAACCTCCGACTCGGATCTGTCACTTTTATCCGCCAGCTCCCTTATGGTAACATAGCTGCGTTCTCCGGTGATGTGTCCGTATTCATAGAATCTTTTCACCAGCCTTTTCATCCTGCTGCCGGACAGTATCACTCCAACGCCGATCAAAAGTATAATGCCCATCACGACTGATACCGTCACCAGCCCTACGATATTACCCCTGACCAGGTTGCCGGCAATGCCTCCGCCTAAAAGCGCACCCGACACCCCGGTTATGGCTGCCCCCAATCCTATCTCAAAATTGCCCTGGCTCTTGTCCACATCCTTGGTAAAATAAGGCGGCCTGTAGGGAACCTTTCTCTGAGCCGAATTGATAACGTTTGCCACGGCCCCCATTCCGCTTTTTACCACCGTACTGGTGGTATCAGACACCACCCGCCGAAGCTGGGTGCCCAGCCCCGTATACTCATGGGTGGAAAGGGCCTTGTCTATACTTGCTAATATGTCATCTCCTGCTGCCAGCAGGTCATCTACCAGTGCCATCTTTTACTTCCTTATTCTCATTAACGTAAAGTATCCTTCCCAGCTCAGCCGCAATGAGCTCGCCCATTCCGAATATCTGTCTGGAAGGCTCGCATGCCAAAAGTCCGAAGATATGATCCTTGCAAAATACCGGAAAACCGATATAGCCCTTGCACTTTGAAGGAATCTCATCCCGGCAAAACATTTTTTTAACTGAACCGGCGATCCTGTCGTGGGACAGTACATACATCACTCCATTTTTTATCATACAGCGAAGGTTGATCTTTTCAGGAAAGAATTTACTGTCGCTGCCATAGATAAAGGGCTTGTCAAGCACATAGAAAAGCAGATTTTTCATACCAAGCTTCTCAAGCATCCTGATGGAAACATCTATGGGATCCCCCTTGGTCTCCATACGGTTAAAGCCTGACATGAGATACATCTTCATACGCTCCGTATCCGCAGCATTCTTTCTGATGGAGTTCTCCTTCTCATCGGCGATGATGTATATCATACGATCCTTGATGCGCAAAAACAGTCTGTTGATATACTGGTTGGCGGCAGCGGATTTGTTTACCGTGTTGATCACCGCCTGGAGCTGGTTGATGCTTTTGACAAAGCGCTGGGGATCGGTATAGTCCATGGCTCCGTTATCGATGAACACATCGATGAGCCTGCCTATCTCCTCGTACTCATCCTCGCTCATGTATCTGTTTTTCATGGCTTTTATGATCCTGAAAATGATCTCGTTAAAAAGCCTTTTTAAGTTCAGGTTTTCCCTGGAATAGATCTCATTTTTATAGCGGTAAAAGCACATATCAAAAATGATATCGATGTCGCCCCTGCTCATCCTTGACACATCAAAGGTGGTGCGGTCAAGCATCTCATACTCCATGGAGGATCTGGCATAAAGCCTGGTCATAACCTTGGAGGAATCGATCCTTTCGCCCTTTAGGATCCTAAGCATTACCTCCAGGGCCTTTTTCCCCATAGTCATCTCCGAAGGACCTATGGATGAAAGGGGCGGCTCTAAGCCAGCCGCAAGCCTGGTGTTATCAAAGCCGCAGACCTTGATATCCCTGCCCGGCACAAGCCCTCTCTGCTTCATTACATCATAAAGGGGCTTGGCCACAGTATCATTTACACAGAAGATTGCTTCTACATTGGGATTGTCATCCAAAAGCTTTTCCGCCTTATCGTGGCAGTTGATGGACATATCTGTGGCAACATAGGCCTTTTCGGGAAGGGACAGTCCCCGGTCTACAAGGCATTTTTCAAATATATTCCGTCTCTCCACGGCATCGAAGTTGTCATCCCTGCCGCCAAGCATGGCAAAGTGAGTTATATTGCCGATATACACCAAAAGATCCACTACTTCCCTGATGCCGGCCTCATTGTCATATCTGATCACTATGCCCTCATCGATCTCTGCGGAGATGAATACCTTTGGAACATCACCCAACAGCTTAAGGAAGCTGTTAAGCTCCTTTTTTTCCATATTCCTGAGTGATCCAAGGGCTATGATCAGTCCGTCAAATTTTACTGCATTTGACAGATACCATAGGGAATTGTAGATCCTGATATAATCGTTCTTACCGGAGTCCCTGTCATATCTGTCCTCGGACTTACCTGCCAGGGTAATGACCCTGATATTGGCATCCTCGGGAATGGCATTATAGATACTGTATATTATGTCCCTGGTATAATCTGTACAGATGTCCTCTGTAATCAGACCTATGGTTTTAAAATCCTTTTTTACCATACGCTAACCCTCTTGCTCCACATGGGGTGAGGGACTTGCGAAAAAGTATCCCTGGGAATAATCCACCCTGTACTTTGACAAAACCTTCTGAATTTCCTCATTTTCTACAAATTCGGCTATGACCTGGAATTTCTTGGAGCCTAAGTGCTTCCAACTGGTGATCAGGGAAATAAGCCGCTCAAACTCGGTGCTCTCACAGCATTTTTTCACTATGGATCCGTCGATCTTCAGATAATCCGTCTGGATACCCATCAGATGCTGGAGATTGGAAAAGCCGCTCCCGAAATCATCTATGGCTATCATTCCACCAAGGTCGTGGATCTTGTCCACGAAGTTTCTCAGGTGCTCGTAATCATCCACCTCTTCATTCTCAAGGATCTCGAAGATGAAGTTACCGGGATGATCCGTCGTGCGCAAAAAGTCATAGATCATCTGTACCAGGTCATTGTTTTTTATATCCCTGATGCCGATGTTCATGCTGACACTGGCATCCTCGATATTCTTGAACTTGTCAAAGACCTTCCTTAACATGGTCATGGATATCTTGTCATACAGGACACCATAGGATCTGGCCACCTCCAAAAAGTCCGTAGGTCCTAAGATATTGCCGTTTTCATCCTCTATCCTCATAAGAGCCTCATAGTGATGTATGCTCTTCTTTTTATTGTCATATATCCCCTGGAAGTAAGGGATGATCTTGTCATGGGAGATGGCATAGTTGATCACATTGACCATGTGGTAACGCTTTTTCATGGTCTCCACGTCGATGATCTCACTCTCCCCCTTGGTGATGATGAACTGAATGTTCTTTTGCATCATCTCCACCCTGGCTGAGCTGTAGGCATCATAGAGGTTCCCGGCCCTGCAATCGTCAATAATGCAGAACAGGGGAACTATGGCTATGTATTGCTCATCATTTTCAAAAAGCTGGGTCTGAAGCTTTTCCATATCCTCCACAAACTTCTGCAGAGAAACCAGATATGAAGCTGCTCCTACGGCAACTTTCCAGTGATCGAGGATGTAAAAATGGTATTCGTTGGCCTTAGCAAAGCTTGCACATTTGTTGATATAATTCTTATAGGTCATCTCCACCATATTGTCGCCAAAGACAGCTCTCATGCTGGAAAGCTCTAAGACATTGATCATGCATATCCTGTCATAGTCTCGGGTCTTTAAGTCCATATTCATGGCGGCGGCATTGCCGTAATCCTCGCTATCAACGTGTAAAAGCTTTTGTTCATAGCCAAAGATGACTTCCCTAAGTTCCTTTGGCATTTCCTTTTTCTCGTCTCGGTATTCAGCCTGCATGTCCGCTATGTAGGACAAAAGACGCTTGTTGTCCTCGGAAAGCGCCTCAGTATGTGAGAATACATAGGGGTTGTATTCCTGGGAAGCCTCACTCTCACCTAAAACTGCCATTACAAACGAACAGTTGGCATATACATTTTTGCCTCCATGACTGGAGATCTCACCATCGGTAATGCATCCGCACATATTGGAATTCTCGTAAACCGAAAGCTCCCATCTGACTGTATTGGGATAGAGCTGGTTTCTGAGTGAACAGGTATAGCCAAAGACCGTCTGTGCCTTTTTAAAATTCTCCACCCGAAGGAACATTGCCCTGTTGTCAGTAACTGTTTTGCCATCATAGATGAAGGCGCGTCTGACCTTTTTCTTCTCACCCAGATGCTGGTACGCCCAAAGCTTGTTGCCTTCTTTTTCATATCTGACCAGGATCGGCATCTCGTCCTTGTCGGAATACACATAGGGCATCACACCGGAAAGTGAAGGATCAGAAAGCAAGAGCTCACCCGTGGTCTCAATGTACTTATCTGCAGCATCCTCTCCATCGATGGATACCACCCTGTTGCCATCTGACCCTGTGATCTCATACTCTCTTCCTACAGCCTGGGCACCGGTGGCAGCTGCAGACAGGCTCTCAAAATCATCGCCTCCCATAGCAGCCAGGATGATGCTGTATTTGGACCATCCGTTTTCATCAAAAACAAAGCCCATGGAGGCATCGGGGCCGGCCTTGGAGACAGGTCGGTCTGCCACACCTCCCAACATGGGGATGCCCGGGATAATGTCATTACTCTTATCCACGAATTCAGATGCATTCAGGTAGCTGCCTGAGAAAAACGTAAGCAAAAGACCTGTATCCTCGGTTATTATATGCTCCTCTATGCTTCTTAGCAGATCCTCTGTGGAAATGGCTTCTCCGGACTCCTTGACATAGGGGCGTCTCATGGTCCTGACATATCCGCCCTCCATCTGTGTCACGGAAATAACGCACTGGTTGTTCATAAGCTTCCCCCAGCCTATGACTCCCGAAGTACTGGTTCCAAAGATGTGCGCGTTGGGTACTATTCCCTTAATAAAACGCGCAAGGTCCACAGCCTCCTCCTCTAAGTGGATGGAGGTGTGGATCCTGACTAAGACATCACCTTTTCTTGAATTGAGCATGATCTGGTTAAAATCTCCCACCAGTCTTGCTTTTGATACGTATTGAAAATTCCAGGTAAACATACTCCTTCTCCTATCCTATCCTTTGTATGTCTTCGGGGTCTTTTATTCCGTAACGGTAAATGAAATCCTTCAGGTCGTCGTCGTTTTTAACGAGCACTACCGGTTCAAAGCGGCCTGTGGACTTATCTATAAAGCCAGCCACCTGTTCCCCGTTTGCAATACTGGTCCTAAGCACCGGATGCTTTTTTGTGGGATCATAGTAATGCCGCTTCCTGTCGGGAAAAAAGGCGTTGTACTCCTTGTCCAGCTTCTTATAGGTATCCACCTCTTTTTCCATATTGTTGTTGGCCCTTGGCTTTTTTTTAGCCATCCCCAAAAGGCCTCCCACAGTAACACAGATCAAAAGGATCACCGCGCCGTAAGAGCTCTGGTGAAAAAGCAGTGAAACAATGAAGAACACTATTCCTAAGATCCCGCCGTACATGGCACCCTCGGACAAATATGTATCTGTAGTATCACTGTTATTCTTCATCTTTATACTCCATCCCAGATCCAGGCGTAACGAAGAATCTATTCCATGGTCTTGCCTTCACGTACAATCTCTTCCATGGTATGCCATCCAAGGACCGCACACTTGACACGGGCGGGCATATGGGAGACATCCTGCAGGACTCCTGCCTCCTCCAGCTCGTCCCTCTCCTCATCCGTAATACCCTCTTTTATCATACGCATGAAGATATCGGAAAGCCTGAGTGCCTCCTCCTTGCTTTTCCCTATAACAAGGTCTAACATCATATCAGCAGAGGCCTGGGATATGGCGCAGCCGTCACCCTCATAGGCTCCGTCAACTATAGTGTCGTTTTCTATCTTTAGGTTAAGGATGATATCGTCTCCGCAGGAAGGGTTCACACCCTCCAGGGTAAAATTCGCATCCGGCAATTCTCTCTTGTGGACCGGATGCATGTTGTGGTCCGTAAGTATCTCATTGTAAAATGTATTGTTGGCTCGTTCCATTTTTTCTCCTCTCAAAGATTCTTCGCTTCGCTCAGAATGACATTCC
>CAMOFS010000097.1 GCA_946613735.1 uncultured Lachnospiraceae bacterium
GCATCTACTCCAGAAACACCTCCGATGCCTTTGCCATGGAGGCCCAGGATTTCTGTACCATGACCGTATTGGAGTATTCCGAGGTGTTGCAGATCCACGGCTTCTATCTCAACCGGGATACCGCCACCATCAGCTTTGATATCGTAATGGATTTTAACGCTCAGGATACACAGCGGGTGTATATGGAGATAGTTGAAAAGATACACAACCAGTATCCGGACTACACCGTTGACATGCACCTGGATGCAGACATAAGTGACTGATCATTCAATGGGAGTTTAGAAACTATGGAAATATTTGCAACACTGGGCCCGGCCTGTTCGAACCAAAACACCATATATGAGATGATGTGTCAGGGAATGACAGGTATGCGGCTCAATCTGTCCCATACGGATCTTGCCGCCGGCAGCAGCCTGCTTACTGAGTTTGCCGCCGCAAAGGAACGCTTCGATGGAGGCTGCGAGCTTTTGATCGACCTTCAGGGACCGGAGCTCCGCATTGGACGCATAGCCGAGGCACTTTCACTGGAGGACGGAACGGATGCCAAAATCCCCATCCCCGGCACTTTGGCAAAGCTTCTTACTCCGGGACAAACCGTGCTTTTGGATGACGGAAAGCTGTCCGCGAAGGTTCTGATGGTGGACCGTCATATAGAAGACCCCTCCAGACCACGTTATGACGCAGTGGTTCACATCCTGCGGGGTGGCGTATTAAAAAGCTCCAAGAGTCTCAAGATAGAGGGGCTGGACACCGAGCTTCCCACCCTGACCGATAGGGACAAAAGCAATCTTAAGGTAGCATCTGACTACGGAGTCACCACGGTGATGCTGCCCTTTGTCCGGGGTGCCTCCGACATCCGTGCCTTAAAAAGTGTAGTGGGCGACAGATTCAGGATCTTTGCCAAGATAGAGAATATGGCAGGGGTAAAACACGCAGATGAGATCATAGAAGAGCTTGACCATAAAAGGGATATGCTGGTGATAGCCAGAGGTGATCTGGGAAATGCCATGCCTCTTTGGGCGCTTCCAAAGGTGCAGAAGCAGTTAGAGGAAGCCTGCCACAAAGCCCGTATGCCCTATATGGTTGTAACCGGGCTTTTAGCATCCATGGTCGAAAACCCGGCCCCCACCAGAGCCGAGGTTTCGGACGTGTATCACGCGATCTATCACGGTGCTTCAGCCATCATGGTCACCAATGAGACCGCTGAGGGCAAGTACCCGGTAGATGTGATACGATACATGAAAAATATAGCAGACCAATTCACCCCCTTGTCCTCCTGAGCATAGCTTGTCATCCTTCAATACATTCAGAATGGCAAAAAAATAGAGGCAGGATCTCCTGCCTCCATTTTTTTAAAGCATATGAGCTCTTAGCTCCTCACCTGAAAGCGGTGACAGATAAGCAGGCGCTATATCAAACATAGTCTTTGCACCGGATGCGCCCTCGCTGTTCATACGGTATGCAGCGCGTGCACAGGCAGCCAGCACAGACCCGGTGAACTCGGGATTGGAGTCAAGCTTTAAGCTGTACTCTATAACATGCTTGTTCTCTCCGGTATCTCCGGAATATATCACCGAACCGCCGTGGGGAAGTCCACTGTACTTTTCATTCAGCTCCTCCTGGGAGATAAAGGTCACAGTGGTGTCATAGTCTGCAAAGTAGTTGGGCATGGTCTTGATCTCGTTTTCGATACGGGCCAGATCCGCTCCTTCTTCAGCTACCACAAAGCACTCCCTGGTATGCTTTTCCCTTGTGGACAGCTCGGGGTTTTCTCCCTTTCTTACACGCTCCACTGCATCAGGTACCGGAACGGTAAACTGTCTTGCATCACGGACCCCCTCTATTCGCCTGATGGCATCGGAATGCCCCTGACTGACTCCACGCCCCCAAAAGGTATAGTCCCTGCCACCGGGAAGCACGCTGTGGGAATACAGTCTGTTAATGGAAAACATCCCCGGATCCCATCCACATGAAATCACTCCCACCTTGCCGGCTTTTTTTGCAGCCTCATCAACCTTTGCAAAATGCGTCGGGATATTGGCATGGGTGTCAAAGCTGTCTATCACATTGTACATGGCAGCATATTTCGGGGTCATAGTGGGAAGATCCGTAGCAGATCCGCCACAGAGGATGAGCACGTCGATCTCATCTGTCATATGCTCCAGCTCATCTGCATGGAGCACCTTGGCTGTAGGCGTTGCTATCGTAACACTTTTGGGATCACGTCTTGTAAATACTGCCACAAGCTCCTGGTCATCATTTTTGGCCACAGCTTTTTCCACTCCTTTTCCAAGGTTACCGTAGCCCAGGATTCCTATCTTCATTTCTCTCCTCCTTTAAGTTATAAAAACTAAATAGTTAACGTATCGATAATTACCCCTCATACAGCTCCAGCATGAGGCTAGCAGGTGCAAGAAGGTTTTTGATGGATGACTCAGAAGCACCCTTGATATGTCCCAGCTTGGTACAGGACACGTCATCCTCTCCCGCAAATAATACCAGGTTGTCACCCGAGATGGCGATATCACCAGGCTTGGTCATAAGATTTCTGTCATTCCTGGGAACAGGTATCCCGAGGCTTCCCACCTGCCTGATACCGTTTCTGGACATGGGTATCCTCTTTACTGCAGATAGCTTGTTCATGATCGCCTGTACGGCACTTCTATTCTCCCATTCCACGTCCACATTTCTGTTCGCTATCTTAATCTTAAGGTCACTCATATCACACCTCTATTTTACGCTCTTGTTCTTCTGGCTTATGATCTCCGCGACACACAGATTTGCAAGCTTGATATGCGCCACAAGCTGCTTTTGGTTGGTATCCTTGCTGTTTGCAAATTTCTTCTGGTAGGTCTCTAATGTGGCCCTGACCTTGCGAAGATCCGCGAGGGACACATCGGATATCTTCAGGGTCTCAAGCGCTCCTGTATTCTCGATGTAGTTGCTTGTCTCGATCTTGATATCTGCCTCGTTCTCCTGTGAAAATGCATCTGCCAGTCCGCCGATCAGGCTTGCCTTTGTACTGTAATCCATCTTAAAATCACTCATAACACATTCCCTCCTTTTCGTGATCTTTGTAGACTATAACGCCTTGCGTAGGTTCTTTCTTTCCTTGGCCGATTCTTTGTTGTACAGGTAGGATGCAGAGAAAAGGACAAAGCCATCCCAACCGGCCTCTTTTGCCTTCTTAATCTGAGTCACCATATTCTTATTTGATCTGACCCAGCCGTGGTCATAGGTAAAATCGTAGCCGCAGCGGTAAAGCGCCAGACCCGCATACAACCTTGCACTGTTGGTACGCAGACCTCCGAACTCATTAAGTCTGTCGGAGTACATGGTGGTGGTACCCTCCGCACCATACTGGTCAGTCCAATAGATCTGGGGAACCAGATAATCCACATATCCTTCCTGTGTAAGCCAGGTCTGTACATCCGCACCACTGTTCATGTCATTAGCGTAGTTGGCCTGGGGGCTGATGCCAAAGACCAGGTCTTTTTTCTGGCATAGCCTATACACGGACTTTATCAGCTTGTTCACTTTTTTTCTCTTCTGCTCCGGAGTGATATCCCTGGCATATACCTTTTGAGACTTGTAATTTTTCACATATCCACCCTGGGAGTGATAAAAATAATCATCAAAATGTATGCCGTCAATATCATATGCTGAAAGCTCCTTGATGGCTGTTTTCACACGTGTCATATTGGCACTCTTACCCGGATCTAAAAACATGGAGGAATTGATGCGATAGGGATTCATCCACGCATGGACCTCCACATCGTAGTCCTTTGCCACCTCTATAAAATCTGCCAGGGGGTCATAGGAATAGGTGTCTGCCGCGCTCACATTCCTGGCCGCCTTTGAAGACATATAAGATGATGCCGGAAAAGTATCGCTCATCCAGATGGCATCATCGAAGGCGCGCACATGTAAAAAGACAGTATTGATGTTGTATTTGGAAGCCGTATCTAAAAACGAAGCCACATTTTCCATGTAGGTGGTCTCATCCACATCCTTCATGCCAAGAGTGGAATAATCTCCAAAAGACAGCCATATGCCCCGCATATCATCCGACGGCGAAGCAGCCATGGCCGTACCGGCAGGCATCATCAAAAATACTGCCAAGAATATAGCCAGGATCAGTCCGTAAGCAACTCTTTTCATTATCCTATGATCTCCTTTTCGTCCTCTTTCACTTGCCCATCAGGCCTATGTTCACATGCCCGTCTTTTTAAAATCCTGATCAAGCGCCGCCAGATCCTCCTTTGTAGTGGACCAGCTTGTGGCAAAACGGACCATGGTATGATCCTCATCCTTTTTCTCCCAGAAGCTCATTGCCACATCCTCTTCAAGGCGCTTCATCTTGTCATTCTCCAAAACAACAAACTGCTGATTGGTCGGAGAATCGATGCAGGTCTTGATTCCGTGTGCTCTGAATATCTCCTTGAGCTCATCCGCCATCTCTATGGCGTGACGGCTTATCTCAAAATACAGATCGTCGGTAAAAAGGGTATCAAACTGTATGCCCACGAGCCTGCCCTTTGCCAGAAGCGCGCCACGCCTCTTTACCGAGGTCGTAAAGTGTTTGGGCCTGTTATTCTTTGTGAATACAACAGCTTCGCCGCACAGTGCCCCAACCTTGGTTCCTCCGATATAGAATACATCACAAAGATTTGCTATATCCTCAAGCGTCACATCGTTTTCTGCACTCATCAGTCCATATCCGAGACGGGCACCATCGATAAAAAGGGGTATATCGTATTCGTGACAGACCTTCGATATGGCTTCAAGTTCCTTTTTAGTATACAGCGTACCGTATTCAGTCGGAAATGAAATATACACCATACCGGGAAACACCATATGCTCGTGATTGGCATCAGCAAAAAAACCTGACAGATATCCCGAAAGATCATCTGCATCAATCTTGCCACAACTCTCCGGCAATGTAAGCACCTTGTGCCCCGTATACTCGATCGCACCGGCCTCATGGACACTCACATGTCCTGTCTCGGCCGCTATGACTCCCTGATGGTCAGCCAGCATGGTCGATATAACGACTTCATTTGCCTGAGTACCTCCGGCCAGGAACTCCACATCCACGTCTTTTCCTATTGCTTCACAAATCTTTTCCCTTGCACTTTCACTATAATGATCAGTGCCATATCCCGGCAGACTCTCCAAATTCGTTTCGACAAGTCTTTTTATGATATCGGGATGTGCACCTGCTATATAATCGCTTTCAAACGAAACCATCATATCCTCCTCACACCACAAAGTGCATAAAAATCTAAAGGCATAATACCACAACGCCAAAATATTATCAAAACCTTTGTGTAAAAGCGACAAGGACGCATAGCTAGTTTTGGGCACAATGCCACTTTTTGCAAATCCAAAAACATTGTAAGGTTATTGTCAGGTGGCCTATGATAAAATACTGACAGTATGCTATGGGGGTGTGTGATATGCCAAAGACGTTAAACATTCACTGGAAAGATAATGTATATAGCGATTTTGCAGTAGACATGCAGTCGCTTTTGGATCTGTGTACGGATATAAAACAGCAGGGTGCGATCGAAAGTATACAGACAGAGCTTAAGGCGCTGTATGATTCCATGCCCGAGGGCAATGCAAAAAACGATCTAAATAATGTGATCAAGAAGGTCACTGACATCCAGGGCTTCATTACAAAATTTGTATCAGAGCAATCCAAGCGTACTTCCGCCTTAAACGGTCTCAAAAATAAAAAATATGCGGAAGGCGAACTCGGCGAAGGCATGTACCGCCGGGATGCCATGGAGCTGAAGCTTCTTTTAAAAATGAATAAGGGGCTTTTCTTTGAATCCCATTATGACGAGTTGGAAAAGAAAAATGTTTCTAAAAAGGGCGCTCTTCCACTGGATCTTCGTGCTGCTTTGGACAGCTTTCATCTCAACGACGACTACAACACCTATGACAAAAACGAGGAGCTTTTCAACCGCGTGGATAATCTTTTCAATAATTTTGCACGGATGCAGAATATGCTGTCCCGCATTTATACTCTCCAGGACAATTACATCACTACAAACCGGATAAAAGAACACATAGATCATAAAAACACGGAGCTTAAAGAGCTCGGCACTGGAGGATGCTGTTAAGGAAAAGGACGACCTGACAGGCAGAGAGGCTGAATTTAGAGAGAAAAAAAACAAGGCAGATGAAAAGCTAAAGGATGCAAAAGCTGGCTTCTAAAAGCAAGGAGCTTGGTGCCTTCTATGAAAAGATTTCTGCCGCCACACAGTACAAGCTGTATCCCTCTATGATGTTAGCAATTTGGGAGGGAGTCTCCGGCCTTCCCGGATCACTGGGTATAAGCCTGGATAACATGACGATACAAAAGCTTCATGGTGTACTAAAAAACAAAATGGACAAGGATGAAAGGGTTGCCCCTTTGTATGAAGCTGTATCCGTGGCGG
>CAMOFS010000098.1 GCA_946613735.1 uncultured Lachnospiraceae bacterium
TCTGTGGAGACATACCGTCTCATGTTACTTGGAAACAATGATTATTCGCGGCGTCTTTCCTTACGGCACCGCTAAATGGTCACAACCGTTAACAAATCTACACCGAGCACCACCCTTTGTCAAGCCATTTTACCCCAGTTTCTACAAATAACATAAAGTGTCGTCTTAAAACCTTCCTAATTATTATAAAAAGTGCTGTTGTTTCTCTTGCGTTCAGTCGATATTTTTCATATAATCAAGTAAATATGTATTTACAGGGAGTTTTTACATGCAATTATTAGAAGTTTCAGAATTACAGCCGGCTATGGTAGTTGCTGAGGATATTGTTACCAAGCGCGGGCAGGTCATTGCTAAGGCCGGCACACCGCTTACCTCACCGCTCATAGCCAGGCTTTCTTTTTATCGTATCGAAAACGTGGCTGTCGAGGACGAGGACACCGCGGATATTTCTGCTATCATTGAGCCTCCGCCACTGCCAACTCCTGCGCCGACACCGGCGCCTACTCCTGCGCCGACACCGGCGCCTCAGAGGAGCACCGTTAATGAGACCCTTTCCTACAGTAACAGGCTCAAGGCAGCACCGGAATACCAGGAGTTCCAGGTCAACTATTCCATCGCTGTTAATGAGCTTGAGGACGTTTTTATAGATATCCTTGAATTTAGGGGGCTCAACTTCAACCAGGAGCAGATCCTTAACAAGGTTTCGCCCCTATACCACCACAAGACCTCATTGGATATCCTGTCTCTGCTACAGACCATGGGCGGCAGCGAGGATACCGTATATGCACACTCGGTCAATGTGGCCCTGGTATCCCGAGCCATCGGCAAATGGCTTAAGATGGGCAAACAGGATCTCGACGATCTTACCATGGCCGGCCTTTTACATGACCTAGGCAAGGCTCAGGTGCCTCCCGAGATACTCAACAAAGCAGGCAAGCTTACCGATGAGGAATTTGCCACTATTAAAAAACATACACTGGACGGGCGCAAGATGCTCAAGGAAGTTCCCAATATGGATCCCAGGTATCTCAATGCCGCTTCGCAGCACCACGAGCGCAGTGACGGCACGGGTTATCCCAGGAACCTTACCGACGACGAGATAGATGATTTTGCGGCCATCATAGCCATTGCGGACGTATATGACGCCATGACAGCGTCCCGCAGCTATCGCGCTGCCATGTGTCCTTTCCAGGTGATCGCGGCCTTTGAGCGTGACGGACTCTCCAAATACCGCACCAAGTACATCCTTACCTTCCTGGAGCATATAGCCATGGCTCACCAGAACAGCCTGGTAGTTTTATCTAATGCATCCCGGGGCCGGGTGGTCTACATCAACCACTCCTTTTTATCCAAGCCCATCGTGGAGCTGTCAGACGGCAGTATGCTGGATCTCTCCAGACAGAATGAGATCTCGATCACGTCGATATTATAGCAATCAAAAGACCTGCCATAAGAGGCAGGTCTTTTTCATGCTTCTGCTTCCCTGAGCAAAAACTCCTTGTCATCATCTATTATGGAGATCATTGCTTCGGCAATCTTCGGGTCAAACTGTGTCCCCATGCACCTTACCAGCTCCTTTCGAACCTCCCTTTGGGACTTCGGCTTGGAGTAGGATCTTTTTGAAGTCATGGCATCATAGCAGTCGGCCACACAGATTATCCTGGCCTCCTCCGGTATGTCTTCACCCGGGAGTCCATCAGGGTATCCTTTCCCATCATAACGCTCATGGTGCCAGCGGGCACCGGTGGAAAGTCCCGGAAAATCGGTAATATTCTGTAGGATATCATAACCCATCACGGTATGCTTTTTGATCTCATCAAACTCCTCATCGGTAAGCCTGCCCGGCTTGTTAAGGATGTCCTCATGCACGCCTATTTTTCCCACATCGTGCAAAAGGCCCATACAGTATATCTCGTCACATTCTTTTTCCGTTTTCCCCATATATCTGGCGATCTCCCGGGCATACTCTGCCACCCGGGCGGAATGGCCATTGGTATAATGGTCCTTCGCATCCACAGCATGTGACAAGGCCAGCATGATCTCGTTTGAGAGTCTCTCCCTGGCTGCTGCTGCCGCCTCTCTGGCCTGAGATTCCCGAAGCTGCTCCATAGTCTCTATAAGCTTTTCATAATCAGGGCTCTCCAGGGAAAGATAGATAGTCAGCACGCCGAGGGAAGCCACGAAAAACGTGATAAGAAACGTATCAAAGAAAAGCATCTGTAGCGAAAAGAGCACCCCGGCACCGATCATTGCAATAACTAAAATAACGATCTGGCTTTTTCTATAATCCTTCCAATGGATCAGCATATAGACGCTTCCTATCAAAAAGAAGAGAATAGGGAAGCCATAGGCAACAGGCACAAAAAGTGCATTATGGATGTAATTGCCATCCTGATCGTATTCAAATACAAGGTGTGTAAGGGGATTAGTCAAAAGCAGGACATAGTTGACCACAAGTAACATCTGCGTCAAAAGATACCTGGTCTTATAATCCCGCTTAACATAAGCATAAATGTACAGAGCAAAGGTGACGCCACTTGCACTGGCAAGCATGGAGTCTGCAATATTAAAAAAGTAGTGGACCGGATTCGGAACCAGCCCATGAGCACTTGTAACAATGGCCGTAACCACATCAACTATAGTCGCTATGGTCACAAATATAGCAAACCTTTTGAAGGCAACATTAACATTGGAAAGCTTTTTATATCTCAACTGCAGAAATATCAAAAGCATTATGTCAAGGGGGATCACCGCCACCTCAAGATAAATATTATAATCCAGCGTCATCCTGTCATCTCTTTTCTATGTTATTTTATCTGACCCTTAAATGTCGTCAGAGGTGTGGGCCCCGCGGTCGTTGAAGTGCCACCGGTACCGGACGTACCGCTTGAGGTACTGCCCGAGCCTGTCGTACCTGTGCTCTTTTGTGTGTACACCTGATATCGACCGTCATAATTATAAGTATTGACAGCGCCGCTCAGTTCTCCTCCTTTATATAGCTCGTAGGTTAAGGCCTTGACCTTGGGAGAGGTGTAGAAAATGTAGCTTACATCCTTTGGCGGCTTCACGGCTATGATAGTATTCCCTGTTGTGCTGAGTAGACCGATCATCTCATTGGCTTTCACGGTATGTGTTATCTTGCCATTTGTGCCGGTGGTTCCTGTTGTGCTTCCGGTTCCTGTACCTGTGGTGGCCTGAGGGATATCACCGGAAATAAAGCCTTGCCCGGAAGTGCTGGTGGGAGTAGTCTTTCCTGTACCTCCCAGATAGCCCATGGCTAAAACTGTAGCTCCGTTGCCAATTTTGAACTTACCGGTATAGCTGATGGGTGAGCTCTTACCGGAGCCTGAGCCATAGATAACCGTAGCTCCGCCCAGTATTTCCATATCGCCGGAACAATTGATACCATTGCCTTCGGGATTAAAGCTCATGTTACCGCCGGACTTGGCACCGGAGGCTCCGGAGTTGGTCCCCGCGAGGGTTCCGGCTCCTTTTCCGGCAACTGACTTATCATTGTCAATGACGGCATTAACGTAGCCGCTGTATATGGTAACCTTGTTGCTATTATTGGTTACAGTAGTCTTTTTATATTTTTTTAAGGTTGCGTCTTCATACACGTAATCCCTGCTTTCGGAGTAACCACGGATGGCGTGGCCGCCGGTGTACATCTTGACCTGGGTGGTATCGTTGACCATGTTCGGAGTACCAATATTGACAGAAGGTCCTATCAGCCCGTTATAGGCCTGGGATATGGTTATATCAGTATCGTTTGCAATGGTCATAGTACCGTCGGCAGCTATTGCAGCATCACCGGCCGACAGGGTATGTACTCCACCGGTTATGGATACGTCATTGTAGCTTTTGATGGCAGAAGATGGCGAACCGATTATGTAAAGCCCCTGCTCCGCAGGAACAAAAGTGGTTGTTGTTGGATTAGTAGCTAAAGTTCCTGACGCAAGTGTATCTACCGTAAGCTTACCTCCGGTAATGGATATGCTCCCGCTCTGTTTTTGGGTGCCGGAGCTCCCACCCTTTATTGAATAGGTGCATCCTTCAGTGCCGGCCAAAATCCCTGCATGCTGGCCGGTATAGTAATTGATATACTCTGTGGTTGTAGTGACCTTGTTGTTGGTCACGGAGGAACGGGTGTTGTGCAAAGCAGCACCCATGCCTTCATCATAAAAGTCAGTCGCACCATATTCGTAGGTAGTGGTGATAGATGTAGTGCCTCCACTTATCTGGACATTTTCAGACCGGATACCGCTCTCACCAATGGCCGTAAGTGTGACGGTACCTCCACCTATTTTGGCTATACCCGAGGGAGCAAAAAGGCCGTCTGAAGCAGTTTTTACAATCTTAAGGTCTCCACCGGTAACATTGATATTGCCGCTGTTGGAAACGATGCCCCTTGCCTTTTCGGATGTAATGGATATATCTCCTCCGGCTACAGCCACACCGGTTTTTTTAGCCTGGATGCCGGTTCCGTTGGAGGTAATGGTCAGTGCTCCATTTTTCAAGACCACCTTGCCCGCGGCAAAGATGCCTGCCGAGGGTGTCTTTAGTCCATAATCAACATCCGTGCCCATCCCGTCTGTAAGGGTAAGTGAAGGGGACTCCGCGCCGTTTACCATGGATATGCGTACATATCCGGTAGCCGCATCATAGATCAATCCCTTGGCGGGAGCAGAAACAAAACCTCCGGGGCCGGTAAGAGTACTGGCTCCCGTAAGCTTGATCTCCACGGCCTTGGTGTTCTTGCCAATGTAGATCATGGGATTGTCGTCGGATATGGTCTGATTGCTGATGGTAAGATTGTCCAACACCAAGGTAACCTTGCTGAGTTTTTTGTTGGCCTTGTTGACTATGATCCTGTCTGAAGTGCCGGAACCCGTAAGCTCATATGTACCTGATTTTTTGATATTAACTGTAGCAACAGTACCGGAGTTATTGATATCCAGACCGTCCATCTTGTTGGAGGTTATTTTCTTTTCTCCAAAAGTTATCTTAGCAGGTCCTTTGACCACTGTTGTTTTAGTGGTCGTTTTTTTCTTTGTGGTAGTCTTTTTCTTCGTGGCACCTTTTTTTACATCTAAGACCGTTACAGATCCCCGTCCATAAGAAGATGCTTCAACATAATAAAGCGGAAGTGCCGAAAAAACAAGCACTGCCGCCAAAATGATCCCGAAAAGTGAAACAAATCTTTTCTTCATAGATATAACCCCTAAAATACTGTTATGACACCTGGAGTACGAATTTCCTGATATCCCTCTCAGATGATGCCTCCCTGATATCTGCCCCAAGTCCGCGAAGCTTTGCATCAAAGGTCTCGTATCCACGCAGGATATAATGTATATCGTCTACAATGGTAATGCCCTCCGGTGCAGCCAGGCCTGCCACAACCAGGGCAGCTCCTGCACGAAGATCCGGTGCCGATACGCGGGCTCCGGTGTAACACTCCACTCCTGTTATAATGGCAATATTGCTCTCTACCTGGATCTGACCGCCCATACGTCTGAGCTCATCCACATACTTAAACCTGTTTTCAAAGATGCTCTCCGTCACGGTGGAAGTACCGTTCGCAAGTCCCAGCACAACGGTCATCTGGGGCTGCATATCTGTAGGAAAGCCGGGATAGGGAAGAGTGGTGACCTGAGTATGTGAAAAATCACATCCTGAAGCCTTGACCCTGATAGCGTCATCATACTCGGCTATGCGGCATCCCACCTCCAAAAGCTTTGCAGAAATGGCTTCCATATGCTTGGGAATGATATTCTTTACGGTAACGTCTCCGTGGGTGGCTGCAGCCGCGCACATAAAGGTTCCCGCCTCGATCTGGTCAGGGATAACGGAATACTCTGTGCCATGAAGCCGCTCAACACCAACAATACGGATAACATCAGTACCTGCGCCGCGGATGTTGGCTCCCATACTGTTCAAAAAGTTGGCTACATCAACCACATGAGGCTCCTTGGCAGCATTCTCTATGATGGTCTTGCCCTCTGCAAGGGCTGCGGTCATAAGGATATTGATGGTGGCTCCGACAGAAACCTTGTCCATATAGATGTGACCGCCGGTAAGCCTCTCTGCCTCGGCGCTGACCAGGCCATACTTGGTATCAACCGTGGCTCCCAATGCCCTGAAGCCCTTGAGATGGAGGTCGATAGGTCTGGCACCTATGGCACATCCACCGGGTAGCGCCACCTCGGCCTTTTTGTATTTTCCCAAAAGAGCACCCAAAAGATAGTAGGATGCACGGATCTTTTTGATATAATCATAGTCTACGCTGTATGTGCCTATGGTGGTGCCGTTGATGCGGGCAGTATGTCTGTCTATGCGTTCCACCCGGGCTCCGATCCCTTCTATGGCATCCAGCATAACATTGATATCGTTGACATCAGGAAGATTATCTAAAATAACAT
>CAMOFS010000099.1 GCA_946613735.1 uncultured Lachnospiraceae bacterium
TGTCCTTTTGCTCCATATCGGACTCAAGCTTTTCCACATGATCCCTGGCCTTGAAGTAATCGTCAGCTACGTTGATATTGATAAGTACCTGCTTCATGTCTACGGACAGGTTCTTGTAGCCGTCCATGCTCTGAAACTCTTCTATCTTGCTGTTAATATAAGTGGCAATACGCTGGAGATAATCCTCCTCTGCATAACCGCTTAAGGTATACACCTTACCGTCAATAAGTACCTTGGTACTCTTCTTTGCTGACATACTCTCCTCCACACACCAAATTTTATGTCAAAAGAATTATAACGAATTTTATTCGTGGTTGCAACCACTAATAGATCATAACTTTCTCTCAAAAGCAAGCATGGTAAGATCATCAAACTGATCCGCATCACCCACAAATGCATCCACATCCGCACGGACTCCATGCAGTACTTCTTCAGGAGTATCTGAAGTATGCTTTTTAAGGACAGCCAGCAGTCTATCCATTCCGTAAAGCTCACTTTCAGCATTGGTGGCCTCAGGCACACCGTCCGTGTAAAGGAAGAGCTTGTCTCCGAGGCCAAGATTAAGTGTATCCTTGAGATATACCATACCTTCCATTGCAGCAAGGGGCGGTCTCTTCTTGTCGGGATGGATCTCTTCCACGGTACCATCTGCATGTAATACAACGGGGAACTCATGTCCGGCATCGGAATACTCCACTACTCCGGTCTTTAAGTCAACCACACCTATCCAGGCCGTAACAAAGAGCATCTCATCATTACCTTCACACAGCTGGTTGTTGGAAGCCATCAGTGCATCCTCAACGCTCTCGCCATTCTGAAGGTGGTTCTTGATAAGAGTCTTTGCAATGACCATGAACAGTGCTGCGGGAACACCCTTACCTGAAACGTCAGCCATAACCACCGCAAGATGGTTTTCATCCACCATGAACAGATCGTAAAAGTCTCCGCCCACTTCCTTGGCAGGATCCATGGAAGCAAAGATATCAATATCAGTCCTCTCAGGGAAAGCCGGGAAGATGGAAGGCAGCATGTCTGCCTGGATCTTGGTAGCTACGTTAAGCTCGGCTCCGATCCTCTCCTTTTCCGCAGTAACCTTGGTCAGATCGGAAATATAGGTTTTGAGGTTTTTCGCCATCTCGTTAAAGCTCTGTGCCAGGTCTCCCACCTCATCATTGTTATGTACCACTGCCCTGTGGTCAAGATCACCGCTAGCGATCACCTTGGCATCAGTCTCCAGCGCGATGATGGGTTTCGTAAAGTTATTTGCACTCCTGGTAATAAACACTGCCATGGCCACAAGTATGGCAAAGAACATAAGAACAAATACCAGCATCATATTTCTGATATTGGAATTCATCTTATCCACAGGGGCCAGGATCACCTCTTTAGGAAGACGCAGGCACATATGCCAATCGGTCTGTTTAATGGATGAATATGCATAATAGACTCCCTTATCAGATAACACTATGCCTGTACCATCCGACATGATCTGCGCGCGGACTTTATCATCCATACCATCATCATCAGAAAGTGTAACACCTGAAGCATCCGGAGAGATCACATTTTCAGCCTTGTCAACCAAAAACGGATAGGCACCTTCATTGGCATCATAAACAGAACCTGATTCCGTTTCCATACTTACAACCTTTTCATACAGATTGGAAATGAGTATGTCCATACCTATAACACCGGCAAATTCATCGTTTTCATCATAATATGGACAAACGCAGGTTATGGTAAGACCTCTTCCGAAGCCATCGTCATAAACATTGGTAAAGGCAGTACCATCAGAGTTTTCACCAAGCTGATACCACTCAGTCTCAAAAAACGGATACTCATCTATCCCGGTCTTCATATCTGATGTCTTGTCATAACCGATCAGAAAACCGTTCTTTGAACCGATATAAACCACTGTTATAATGTCATTTGAAGAATCTATAACAGGATGAATGATATGCTGCGCGCTGCTTAAAAGCATAGCTTCCTTTTGATACGCCTCCTTGGGAGTATCCTTTGAAGCGGGAAGGATCTGTAAGGCCAGCTTTCCGGCATTTTTTTCATCAGGTGCATATATCTCCTCACCGATAAAAGCATCCGGATTCTTATAAAGACGGTTGATATAGATGGCAAAATCATTAACTATATCAGCATAGTTTTTAAGCTCTGTATCAGCAAGATCCGACTTACTTGAAACGATATTGGTGGTATTTTGTTCCATCTGACTTATCAGCGCCGTCTGAGCCATGTTTGTGATATTGTACATGGAATATATACCAAAAATACTTGTGATAATAAGGGCAAGACCGGATATCAGCATAACCGCACGTAACAGCCTGGCCTTTATGGATACTCTTTTCATCTCATTCATCTGTCTCCACCTACCTTCCAAAGCAGTTCATTCGCAGCATTTATAACATTTTCGGAAACCACATCGGGATATTTTTCCCTCATATCGGAAAGTCCGCTTAATAATTCATCAACTGTGTCAACTCCACCGACAACAAATTCACACATCTCAATCTCTTCATCGGGAGAATTCCTGAAGGATGCATTCATTATTGAACATATGATAGGACATTTCTCCCATAACTCATCGATCAGTTCCTCCGGGAGTCTTTTTGTCTTGAAATCAAGAACATAGCGATTCTTTATCTTTTCATCCAATTTCCCAAGTGCAGTCCGGATATACGGGTCAAACATCCCCATGCCGGCCATGGATGTGCTGGCGGGAGTAAGATACGAGCAGCGGGCATTTATCTCAACAATATACCACTTACCTTCGTGATAGATCAGATCGATCTCAGCAGCGCCACACAGTCCGAGTTCCCCGGCCATTCGTTCAATTTCTTTTTTCAGTCCCTCCACGTCGTAGGAAGGATCCGTAAATGGACCGATCTTGTAACTTGTAAAAGGATCCGTAACACCATCACCGGTAACTGTGAATTTGATGGGATCAAGAACCATATAAGATCCCGGAACTCCCCAGATCTCTATTCCAAAACTGTCTCCCGATATCCATTCCTCGACGACGAGATCACTTTCTCCCTTATAATCAAAAAGAATCTTTTCAGCTTCTTCGTAAGTCTTGGCCACCTTCAGTCCGATAGAACCTGCACTCCCGGTTGATTTTATCACAACGGGAAAACTAAGCTCCCTGATGCAATCCATCTTGTACTCCAAATATACGTTGGAGATCATCTGAGTATCCCTGATATGTTCCCTGAACGTATGTGAATTAATATGGATGCTGTCAGCAGTAAAAAAGCCTTTTTGTCTGAGAAGACTGTTAGTCTGTTGCTTATCACATGATATATATGAAATATACTCACCGTGGGCTATGGTATTGATACCACGTTTCTTAAGAGCCTTGCCCAAAAGGGAATCCCTCATATTGTTCCAGTCAAAGGGCAGAGACGGTATGGTAATGCAAATAGCCGTATCCGGCTCCCATGCAGCTATCCTGTCTGCCAGTTTGTCTATGGGATCACTGATAGGCATAGCCTCATATGAAACATATTGCGGGACACTTACTATCTCATTTTTTTTGGCATCCACCACCATTCCATGCGGAAGAATGAAAAATACCTTAAACTCATGCTCAGGGTATTCTTTTGCTATCCTGTCCCACTCCGCAGAACGAAGCGGTCTAAAGCTGTACCAGAATTCATAAAACGAATCAGGTCCATTACAGTCAGCACTGAAAATCGCTATTTTCATAAAACCTCCATCTAGCTCGGATCTATACGGATCAGTGTATTGTTCATTCCCATGATATATTCGAAAGAAAGCTCGGGTGCGAGTGTCTGTAACATAAGCAGGTTTTCTGCCACATCCTCCTCTGTACCTTGGGTGGGATCAAAAGGCTCACCAATACTCCTGAAAGACAGATCGATCTTTTTCTTTCTGATACGAAGCAAAAGATCTATATCACCGATATTACTCCTGTGATGCTGTGTGTAGACCGCCATCTCTTCACACAAAAGCCCCACACGCATAGCTTGTTTCATAGGGACGCCATTTTCCGTACAAAACTCGATCATCTGCTCACTGCACTCGGAAATATCCTCATTTCTGTCAGTTATTGTAAGGTTTATGGTAGCTATGCTTCCCAGGTCTTTTCTGATTAGGGTAATACCGGTGTAACTATCCCTGTTTTTATTATAAATAACAAAGTTTGTGATCATTATTATAACAAACATCAATAATGCTGCAACAGGATATGACAAAAACACACCGTCAATACCGATGATTCCTGAAAGAATGTAGCCTATGGGGATTACAAACAGTCCATCCATAAGACTAACCATAAAAGCATATCGTTTTCTTCCCTCAACCTGGAAAAACCTCAAAAACTGGATTGAAATACCTCTGGGCAGATACGTCAGGGCAAAAAGCCTGATGCCATGGAGGCCGAGACTCACCATATCCGGATCATCCACTCCATACAGCAATACTATACCCTGGGGAAATACTATGAAAAAAGCGATCAGAACAAGTGAAAAAACGATCTGAAGCTTTATGGACCGATTCATTACGATGTCCTCACCCTTATAATCCCTTTGCCCGGATAACATGGCTAAAAGCGGCTGGGCTGTATCAGCTATACCAAGCAAAAAAACACATGCTATCGAAAATGTCTGCAGGCAAAGAGAAAAGCCCACAACACCAACTCTGTCGCCGTAAGCTGATGCAAGACTATTACTGGATGCATATTTTAATGCATAGCATATCTGAAGTACAGCTGTGGCAGCTCCCTGGGATAAGATCATGGGAACAAAGCTTAAGTCCGTCATGTCTAACTTCTCGTCGGTGACCTTTACCATACCCTTTCTTAAGCAATACAAAAGGATAATGCCTCCACCCAAATAACCTGTAATGGTTGCGTAGGCAGCACCTTCAACACCGAAATGCAAAACCCTGATATAGACAATATCCATAATGAGATTCAGACCGTTTGCTACTATATTGACTACCGTAGCAATGACCGGCGCTCCACTGGGCGGAAGAAAACAAACAAAAGTAAGGATGATTATAAGCGGCAAAGCCGTTATAAGCATAGTATGGTAATAACCCGTATAGGCTTCCAGAAGCCCTGCATCCGGGCACAAAACAGATGTTATGCTCTTGGAAAAAGCCCTTCCTACAAGGATCACCAGCACTCCTAAAACTGCAGCCATGATCATGGAAAGCCTGAAAACCTTACCGGCTTTTTTCTGTTGCCATTGACCAAGATAGATGGCATAAAGAGTGGCTCCGCCACTTCCGAGTAAAACATAGCACGCTGCAATGACGAAAATGATGGGATAGCCCAGATTAACTATGGCTAAAGCTTCACTTCCGAGAATATTTGAAAGTATCATGGAATCCACGAATTCGTTAAGTGCCAGTGCCAGGGATGTAAGTATCGAAGGCAAGAGATACTGACGATATTTTTTCATCAGTATGCTGTCAGATTCAAATGCTTTTTCTTTTTTATCATTCATAGTTTATGCCTTTTTAATATTAAAATGATCATACGCGAAATCCGTCGCCACTCTGCCCTTAGGGGTACGGTTGATAAAACCGTTCTTCACCAGATAGGGCTCATATACGTCCTCAATGGTGCCGCTGTCCTCTCCTATGGAGGCTGCCAGGGTGTCCAGACCCACGGGACCTCCGGCAAACTTTTCGATTATGGTAAGGAGGATCTCCTTGTCATAACGGTCCAGTCCTAAGGTGTCTACCTCCAAAAGATCCAGGGTCTCGCGGGCCACCTGCTCCGTGATGTCACCATCATATCGGACCTCCGCAAAATCCCTTACTCTTTTAAGCCAGCGATTGGCAAGCCTCGGTGTGCCGCGGGAGCGCCGTGCCAGCTCAAAGGCACCTTTGTCGTCTATTTTTACCATGAGCTTTTTCGCCGAATTAAGTATTATGGTGGAAAGCTCCCTGGCATTGTAAAAGTCCAGATGAAAGATCACGCCGAAGCGATCACGGAGCGGTGCAGATAACAGTCCTGCTCTCGTAGTGGCTCCCACCAGAGTAAACTGGGGCAGCGACAGCCTGATACTGTGAGCCGTGGGACCCTTGCCGAGGATAACGTCTATGGCGTAGTCTTCCATGGCTGTGTAAAGCACCTCCTCCACCTGACGGTTCAGCCGGTGGATCTCATCTATGAAAAGTACGTCTCCCTCCTGGAGGGAATTAAGGATGGCAGCCATGTCTCCCGGCTTTTCTATGGCAGGCCCCGTGGTGATGCGGATATTCACTCCCATCTCCTCGGCGATGATGCCTGCGAGGGTGGTCTTGCCCAGACCCGGAGGCCCATATAAAAGCACGTGGTCAAGGGCTTCGCCGCGGCCGGATGCCGCCTCCATATATACCTGGAGCGATTCCTTGATCGGCTCCTGTCCTAT
>CAMOFS010000100.1 GCA_946613735.1 uncultured Lachnospiraceae bacterium
TGGAGTTGATTATATCACACATGATCTTCCTCATGAGTGCAGAGTCATCTACAACTAAAACCTTATACATATCTTAGCCTAACTCCTTTTTACGAATACGTCGCTCTTCTTCAAAAATATATCTGATGATCTTTTCCTGAAGCTTGGAATCCTTGTACATGAACTTCAGGCGGTATGTAAAATTATGAGTATCGGGGATGGGGTTGATGGCTATCACCTTGGCCAAAACCTCCACCATCTGCTTCCTGCCGGAAATCTCAAGATTAAAGACCGTGTACATATACTCAGCGCCCGCAAGATGGGTCTCAGATATGAACCTCATACCTCCGCCGCTGATATCAACTATGGTACCACGCCCGATCATCTTCTCATTGAAAGACTGTCCCTGTAAAAGCTCCCTGACCTCGGACATCTTCTCTAAGTCCTCCACCCGCTCGTCCATGGCTTGGAACATAAGATCCATCATGACATTGAGCCGGTAATACTCCCTTCGCTGGAACTTCTGGAGCTTGGAGATCACCTTGGCACGCATAAGATAGAAGTTGCCCCTGCGTATCCTGTCAGTGATCTGCCCGGCGCATCTGAAAACCCCCTGGTCGGTGGTAAACTCAAACAAATATCTGACATTCTGGGGCAAAAGTACCAGCTTGCCCTCCTTGGTGGGGATATCAAGCTCCAAGGTGCCGTCATTTAATACATCAAAAACGCGGCTGATAAAAACCTGTTCTTCCTGGCCTGCAGCAGTCGCCCTGGCAGCCTCCTGATAAAACCTTATGCTTAATTTGTTCCCCGGTTTGATATCCGCCATGCCTGTAATAAAATCTCCTACTTAATAAAACTCGCAAAAAATCTGAAAAGTCCCGACTGCGTATCCTCCGGAGGGATCTCGCGCCCCAGCAGTCTGTTGGCCAGCTCAAAATAAGCTCTGGCCGACTTGGATGTGGGCGATTCCAGGGATACTATCTTTTGGGAACGTACAGCATTCTCCAAAAGAGGATCCTGCGGTATGCAGCCCATGTAGGTAATCCTTTCATTTAAAAATCTCTCCACTACTGAGGAAAGCTTGGTATACACTGCATCCCCCTCGGTTTCTGACACAACCTTGTTGGCCACTATGGAGATACCCGGTATACGTGTGGCAGTATCACGTCTGCCATATACTGCCTTGATCAGTGAGTACGCATCGGTGATGGCACTGGGCTCCGGTGTAGTGACCAAAAGCACCTCAGGGGAAGCCATAACAAAATCAAGTACGGAATCCGAAACCCCTGCTCCCGTATCGATGAGCAGGATATCACAAAGCTCTGAAAGTCCGGACAAGCCGTATACCAGTCCCTGCCTCTGATCCTCAGTAAGGTTATTAAGGGACAGCATGCCACTCCCGCCGGATATGAAGCCAATATCCATGGGGCCCCTGGTAATGATCTCAGAAAGCTCCATCTGTCCGAACACATAATCCTTGAGACTGTACTTCGGAACGGTGCCAAACATTACCTCCACGTTGGCAAGCCCCAGATCCGCATCAAATATTATAACACGTTTGTCCATTTTACGAAATGCAATCGCAAGATTTACCGCAGTATTGGACTTGCCTACGCCTCCCTTACCGGAGGTGATGGCATATATCCTGGGGTCAGAAACCATTTTTGCCTCTCTGGCCTTGATCACATTTCTAAGTCCCGATGCCTGATCCATCAATGTCCTCCCAATAGTGACTTAACTATTTTTTGAGGATCGATAATCTCTATATCGTCCGGCACGTTCTGGCCCGTAGTCACATAAGAAAGCTCCGCGCCCGTGTAAAGTCTGGTATTAAGTATATTACCGTAAGCCAATGTTTCATCCAGCTTGGTAAAGATAATGTCAAAATCCGTAAAGGACTTATAAGTGTCCACTATCTCCCTGAGATCGTGGTATTTGGTGGTGGCCGAAAGCACCAGGTATATCTCCTTTTCGTATGCCTCATCAACCAGATCGAGCATACGCTTGAGATCGCCCCTCTGCTCCTGGTTCTTATGGGAAAAGCCTGCGGTATCCACGAGGATGAGATCCATATCCCGCATCTTTTTTATCTCCTCGTTGATGTTCTCGTTATCAACGATGATGGTAAAGGGTGCAGACAGGATCCTGGCGTATACCTGAAGCTGCTCTGTGGCTGCGATCCTATAGGTGTCGCTGGTCAAAAGACCCACCTTTTTGCCCTTTTCAAGCATGTATTTGGCGGCAAGCTTCGCTATGGTGGTAGTCTTGCCCACGCCGGTGGGACCAATGATAAAGACTACCTTGGGCTTCTTTTCACCAAGTGTGATCACCTTGGGCTTGCCAAACATCAAAACCATCTTCTGGTAGATGTTGTTGATCATATGGTCAAGGGATGAACCGGCTGAGAGCATGGGATCCAGATTCTCTAAGATCTGGTTGACATAACGCTGTTCCACCTCGTTGTCCATAAGGGTGTTGTAAAGGATCTTCATAAAGCCCTTCTGCTCCTCATCCGCAAGAGGATTACGGTCATTAAGCTGACTCTTAAACCTCTCCGTAGCAGGGATCACCTTCTGGGCCTTTGGCTCACTCTTTTTTTCTTCCCTGGGTACTTCGCTGACCCTGTTGCTCTTTAAAAGTCCGCTGTCCGAAGTTCCCATTGGCTTTACCTGGTCGATGCCGCCCTTTTGTACCACGGCGGATATCTCCTCAAATGCGGATTTTAAGTCATCCTCCGCCACAGGAAAGGCAGGCTTGATATCGGCGGGCTTTACGCCGGCAGGCTTGGTAGTAGCCGCCTTTGGTCTGTCTTCGTTTTCTATGGGAGGCACCTTGATCTGCTCGTCAGCCACTGCCGAAAAGCGGGGGGTCAAGCTGCTCTGCTTTGGAGTGATGGGTGTCACCACGGGAATGGCATCCTCCTCGACGGCCGCTGTAACCTCGTAGGTAGGGCTTTTAAACATGCCGGCAAGGCCTTTGCCCTTTACCTCCTTGATGTTCATGATGACAACGGAGCTGCCCAGCTCGGCCTTTGCTGCCTCAATGGCTTCTTCTTTGGTTTTTCCTGTATACTTTTTGATCGTCATTATGATATCTGTCCTACTGAATTAAGAGAAACGTTGTTCTCCACCTCATTATATGATAACACAATCAGGTCCTTAATATAATCTTCTGACATCTTTTTAAAGTACATCCTGACAATAGGCGAGCAAACGATAATAGCAGTCTTGCCCTGCTCCTCCATGGCAGACACCTGGGTCTGTACCTCCTCCATAATGGCGGAAATGCGCTGGGGATCAAGCGTCAGGAACGCTCCCTGCTCGGTCTGCTTCACGGAGCCCATGATCTCCTGCTCCACCTGAGGAGTCAGGGTAATGACCTCATTGGTCTCATTGGGAGCAAAGTACCTGCCGGAAATGGCACGCTTCAGCCCCTGGCGGACATACTCTGTCAAAATATCCGTATCCCTGGTACCGCTTGCCCGGTCTGCAAGTATCTCGAATATGGTCAGAAGGTCTCTTATGGATACGCCCTCCTTCAAAAGGTTCTGAAGGATCTTTTGTACCTCTCCCAGTCCTAAAAGGTTGGGGATGAGCTCACCCACCAGTACCGGATTGGTCTCCTTAAGATTGTCCACAAGGTTCTGGACATCCTGGCGTGTAAGAAGCTCGGCGATATGGGATCTTACCACCTCCGTCAGATGGGTGGCAATAATGGAGGGAGGATCCACCACGGTATAGCCCAATGACTCGGCACGCTCACGCTGCGATTCATTTATCCAGATGGCAGGCAGACCGAAGCTGGGCTCCACTGTCTCGTAACCGTTGATCTCCTCCTCCACGTAGCCCGGGTTCATGGCCATATAGTGGTCAAACATGATGTCGCCCTCTGCAACCTGGATTCCCTTTATCTTGATAATGTACTGGTTGGGATTGAGCTGGATATTATCACGCAGTCTGATAATGGGGACCACGGTACCCAGCTCGAGGGCTATCTGCCGCCTGATCATGACCACGCGGTCCAGCAGGTCTCCGCCCTGGTTAACATCCGCTAACGGTATTATACCATAACCAAACTCCAGCTCAATAGGATCCACAGACAATAGGGATACCACATTCTCCGGGCGTCTGATCTCCTCTGCGGCCTCCTCTTCCTCGGCCACCTCCTGCTCGATGGTCTCCACACCGATGGTACGCTGCATATTTATGGCTACCACGATGAACATAGCACCAAAAAGCAGGAACAAAAGTGTATTAAGAGGCGTTGCCACACCCAAAAGGATAAGGGTGCCGCCAACGATGGTAAGTACCTTGGGCAGACCAAAAAGCTGCTTTATCATGGTGCCCGAGAAATCTGCGGACTTGGTGCCCTTTGTGATCAAAATACCCGTTGCCAGCGAAATGGAAAGTGAAGGTATCTGGGATGCCAGGCCGTCACCAATGGTAATAAGTCCATACTGGCTTATCGCGTCACCGAAGGCCATGCCCTGACGGGCGACTCCCATGATGGTTCCCCCAAGAATATTAACAAAAGTGATGATAAGACCGGCTGTGGCGTCTCCCTTGACGTACTTAGTAGCACCGTCCATGGCTCCGAAGAAATTACTCTCGTCCTGGAGCTTTGTACGGGCTGCCGCCGCCTCTGCATCGGTGATGGCTCCCGTATTCAGATCTGCATCAATTGCCATCTGCTTACCGGGCATAGCGTCCAGGGTAAACCTGGCAGTAACCTCAGCCACTCTCTCGGAACCCTTGTTGATGACCACGAACTGGACTATCAGAAGGATGATAAAGACCACCGCTCCAATTATCATATCATTACCACCCACGAAGGAACCGAAGGTCATGACCACGTTACCGGGATTACCTGTGGTAAGGATGAGTCTGGTGGAAGAAACATTGAGGCTGATCCTGAAAATGGTGGTGAACAAAAGGATGGTGGGAAAATTGGCCATATCCAGTACCTCTTTTACAAAGAGGCAGTTCATCAGAACGATAAGTGCAATGGAAATATTGAATGCCAGCATCACATCCAGCATCCAGTTGGGAATAGGGATGATAAGGAAAATTATGGCAGCAAGGATATAGACGGCAACGCCGATATCAGTGGCTTTTACATTAGTGCCAAGTATGCCTTCCACGCATCATCCCTCCTTTCCTTTAGATTCTTCGTCGCTTCGCTCCTCAGAATGACAATGGGAAAAACCGTCATCCTGAGCGCGTGCCCCCCTTGTCATCCTGAGGGCGTGCCCCCCTTGTCATCCTGAGGGCGCAGCCCGAAGGATCCTTTATATCTTCCCTGCCGCCTTCCAGACGGCTGCCAGGATCATCGCCACTCCCTCATACAGCTCCGGCGGGATCATATCCCCCACGTCCACCGTATTAAAGATAGCCCTGGCAAGGGGCTTGTTCTCCATAATGGGAATATCATTTTCCCTGGCGATGTCCTTTATCCTTTCTGCGATAATGTCCTCTCCCTTACCTACCACAGTAGGGGCCACATCCTCCTCTGCCTTGTAACGGATGGCTACCGCCACATGGGTCGGGTTCGTGATCACCACGTCCGCCTGGGGAACCTCGCGCATCATACGCCTCTGTGAAGCCTCACGCATCCTTTGGCGCTGCTTGCTCTTGATCTGAGGATCTCCCTCTGAGTTCTTGTATTCATCCTTGACCTCCTGCTTGGTCATCTTGATGTCTTTTTTGAACTTCCACTTGTGGTAGATAAGATCCACAATACCCACAAGTACCAGCACCAGGCTGATGCGAAAGCCGATATCTATGACCAGCGACCCCACCTCAGCCACGGCTGACTTCAGGGGAATATCATAAAGCAGGTATATCTCGTTCATCCGGTCCTTGATCACCGAATAAACTATCAAAATGATAATAGTTATCTTTGCTATGGACAGGGCCAGATTGATAAGGGCCTGTGCCGAAAAAAGCCTCTTGAAGCCATTAATTGGATTGAACTTATCAAGCTTGGGCTTTAGAGGCTCCGTAGTCACCTTGAACTTGAACTGGAGACCGTTTGACAAAAGAGCCACCAGAAAGCCGCCCGCGAAAAATGGAGCCAGTATCAAAAGCATCTGCAAAAAGGCCTGCATCAGGATCACCGAAATGGTCCTCACCGTAAGGCCGCCCCTCTCAAGCCGGACGATATCCACGATCTCCTTGCCGTATATCCAGTCAATAACACCAATAAAGTGCTCTCCCATGTAGGAAGCAAAGATGCGGAGCATCAAAAACGCCGCCACCAGCTGGATACCGTGAGCAAACTCCTGGGACTTGCCCACCTGACCCTTTTTTCGGGTATCCTCTATCTTTTTACCTGTAGGCTCCTCCGTCTTGTCATCGGAGAAATACTGCAGGTCA
>CAMOFS010000101.1 GCA_946613735.1 uncultured Lachnospiraceae bacterium
ATGAGGGCGAAACAGGAATCGAGAAGGCACGTGGCATTATTTCCGATATAGTAGCTAAGTACCCTCTGAGTGGTAAGTTCTAGGAGTGTAGTATGATCGACATAAAATTTTTAAGAGAAAACCCCGACGCAGTCAGGGAGAACATTAAGAAAAAATTCCAGGATAAAAAGCTTCCTCTCGTAGACGAAGTCATCGAGCTGGACAAAGAGGTTCGTGCCGTTCAGCAGGAGGGCGACGATCTGAGAAATCAGAAAAATGTCCTTTCCAAGCAGATCGGCGGCCTGATGAAGGAAGGCAAAAAGGACGAGGCCGAAAAGGTTAAGGCTGAGGTTGCAAAAAATGCAGAGCGCTTAGCGGAGCTCGAGGCCAAGCAGACAGAGCTTGCCGAGGAGATCAAAAAGAGGATGATGGTCATCCCCAATATAATTGATCCTTCCGTTCCCATCGGTGAGGATGACAGCAAGAATGTGGAGCTGGAAAAGTTCGGTGAGCCTGTGGTTCCCGACTTTGAGATTCCTTATCATACAGAGATCATGGATCGCTTCAACGGCATCGATCTTGATGCTGCAGGCAAGGTTGCCGGTAACGGCTTTTACTATCTCATGGGTGACATCGCAAGACTTCACAGCTCTGTTATCGCCTATGCCCGTGACTTTATGATCGGCAGGGGCTTTACCTACTGTGTACCTCCCTTCATGATCCGTTCCAATGTGGTGACGGGCGTCATGAGCTTCGAGGAGATGGATGCCATGATGTACAAGATCGAGGGCGAGGATCTCTACCTCATCGGTACCTCTGAGCACTCCATGATCGGTAAGTTTATAGATACCATAAATGATGAGGAGGCACTTCCTTACACACTGACCAGTTATTCACCCTGCTTCAGAAAGGAAAAGGGTGCGCATGGTATAGAGGAGCGCGGAGTTTACCGCATCCATCAGTTTGAAAAGCAGGAGATGATCGTGGTATGTAAGCCTGAGGAGTCACCCATGTGGTATGACAAGCTCTGGCAGAACACAGTGGATCTCTTCAGGAGCCTTGATATCCCGGTACGTACCCTTGAGTGCTGCTCCGGTGATCTGGCTGATCTCAAGGTCAAGTCCTGTGATGTAGAGGCCTGGAGCCCCCGCCAGAAGAAGTACTTTGAGGTGGGCAGCTGCTCCAATCTGGGTGATGCCCAGGCAAGAAGACTCGGCATCAGAGTTCGCAGCGGCAAGGACAAGTACTTTGCCCACACCTTAAACAACACAGTGGTAGCTCCGCCCCGTATGCTCATCGCATTTTTGGAGAATAATCTCCAGGCTGACGGCAGCGTGAAGATACCTGAGGTCCTCAGACCTTATATGGGAGGTACGGAGGTGCTGGTACCCCAAAAATAACAGTACTGTTCTCGATCATATGGCCACCGCAACCAGGAAAAACGGATTGCCGCGTGGACACATGATCCTCGAACGGTTTAGGGAGACAGGGATATCCCCCGTCTCCTTGTTTTTTATTATTAAAAATGATAAAATACCAATATCTATGTGTAATCCTATTAAGGGGGAGAATAAAAAATGGAACTTAAGTTTAGACCCGGTCAGACCATACGTATAGGCTTTGCATTTTTTTCAATATGCGCCTTCTGGCAGATGTACAACAACATCGTGCCCCTGATTTTGACCAATACCTTTCACATGAATGAGACACTTTCCGGTGCTATCATGGCTGCGGATAATGTACTGGGGCTTTTCATGCTGCCCTTCTTCGGAGCCCTTTCCGATAAGTGCAAGAGCAATCTGGGACGTCGAAAGCCCTTCATCATGTTTGGTACCATAGCGGCAGTGTTACTTATGGTCATGATCCCCATGATAGACAATGCATATTTCGAGAATCCCGCCATGGGTAAGCAGGCGCTTTTCATCGGAGTGCTGGGAGCGCTTTTGGTTGCCATGGGTACATATAGGAGCCCGGCCGTGGCTCTTATGCCGGATCTTACTCCCAAGCCCTACCGCTCACAGGGTAACGCCATCATCAATCTCATGGGAGCCCTGGGTGGTATTGTTTACCTGGCTATCGCGGCAGTTTTATATTCCAAGGCCAAGACAGACGGACTTGATCATGTGGACTATGTGCCCATCTTTGCAATTGTGGCCGGTATCATGACACTGGCACTTATCATAGTGATGACCACGGTCAATGAGAAGAAGCTCATGGCAGAGATGGAGGAGTATGAGGCAGCCCATCCCGAGGAGAACCTTGCAGTGGATGACGGAAGCGGTAATGTTACCCTTCCTCCCGAGGTAAAGCGTTCCCTTATGTTTTTGCTTTTCTCCATCGCACTCTGGTTCATATCCTACAACGCTGTGGAGACATGGTTTACCACCTATGCCAGCAAGATGTGGAACATGGCATTGGGCGGAGCATCCAAGTGCCTGCTCATCGCCAACGGCGGAGCCATCCTTTCATATATACCCGTCGGCTTTGTGGCCGGCAAGATCGGACGTAAAAAGAGCATCCTTACGGGTGTGGTAGTCATGGCTTCCTGCTACATCGTGGGCCTGATATACACCCTTGGACACAGCGAGTTTGCTTCATGGCTCTACGTGATATTCGCACTTATTGGCATGGCATGGGCGCTGATCAATGTCAATTCCCTTCCCATGGTTCTTGAGATGTGTAAGGGTTCTGACGTAGGTAAGTTTACCGGATATTACTACACCTTTTCCATGACGGCACAGATCGTCACCCCCATCCTCTGTGGCTTCTTACTCCGTACGGTGGGCTACGGTGTATTCTTTGTATATGCTGCATTGTTTATGATCTTAGCCTTCTGCACAATGATCTTTGTTAAGCACGGTGACAGCAAGGAAGGCAAGACCGGACTGGATGCATTTGATTTTGAGGACTGAGAGTAGAATGATCGATTTTTTCGGAGAAGATGATTATGCGAGTCGAATGAAGGAAGTGGTGCTGCCCTTTTTAGAGGAGCACGATGAGACCGGATATTTTGATGGGACAAAAGGACTCAGACTTCATTACCACGCTCTTATCAATCCCGACGAAAAGGCGGCAGTTATCATATCACACGGCTTCTGTGAATTTTTTCAGAAGTACCACGAGATGGTATACTATTACTACCAGAGTGGATATTCCGTTTTCTTCATAGAGCACAGGGGTCACGGGTATTCGTCCCGTGAGATAGACGACATGGACAAGGTTCACGTCAATGATTTCAATGATTACGTCGAGGATCTGAAGTGCTTTATGGATGAGGTGGTAAGCAAAAGGAGCACAAGCCACCGGTATCTTATGTACAGCCATTCCATGGGAGGCTGTATTGCAGCTCTTTTCATGGAGAGGTATCCGGACTATTTTTCGGCCGGAGTGCTAAGCTCTCCCATGATGCAGCTCAATTTCAGGGGCGTGAATCCCGTGATGGTCCGGCTGCTTTTGATATGGTCCGTTATCGCAAGGTGGGATAAGAGATTCCTTCCCACCCAGCATGAGTTTGACGGAGTCAATACCTATCCGAAATGTTCGGCGCTTTCCGAGGCAAGACACAATTACCTCTTTGAGTACAGGCTCCATGATGAGCACTACCATACCAACGGCGGCACATACAAGTGGGCCAGGGAGAGCTTTAAGGGGATGAAGGCGGCTATCGCCGATGCCAAAAAGATAAGCTGTCCGGTGATACTTTTTCAGGCAGGGCAGGATACCATGGTTGAGCCCGGTGGGCAGGAGGCATTTTTAAAAAACAATCCTGCCATAGAAAAAAAGGTCTATCCCGATTCCAAGCATGAGATATTCAATGCCTATGATGCTGACAGGATGGATTACTACAACACCGTGATAGGCTTTTTCGAGAAATACGACGGATGACTACACGCATAGCGTTGCAAATAAAAACGAAAAGGAAGTGTGAAAAATGGATGAGAACAACAACTTAAACACCAACAATGATTTTGAACCTGTTAGTACTGATCCGGCAGATATCTTTGTGGACGAGAATAAGGGCGAAGAGTCTGATCCCATGGCGAGGGCAGAGGAAAAGCTTTCCGATCCTGCGCCCGAGTATCCCAAGGTGGATGATGTGGCAGAGGAGATCCCCCCTGAGGCAGGGCAGACAGCTCCCACCCCTGAGCAGATAGCACAGGAGCAGTACACTAACCCGGGCAGTGCCGGCAGCGCCAACAACGCAGGCCCCAATGTTGGGTGGCAGGACAGCCAGGGACATTATCAGAGTGCCTCATCCCAGGGCAATTCTTTCCAGGCACAGGCACCCAGGGAGGAGAGCAATACCCTTGGTATTCTTTCTCTTATATTTGGTATCCTGTCACTGGTATTTTTCTGCAGCTGCATTAATATATTTACAGGCATAGCAGCCATTATCTTCGGTATCATACAGCTTGTAAACAACAAGCATACCGGCAGGGGCTTAGCCATAGCGGGTATCGTTACCGCAGCCATTTCCATAGTGGGCTTCTTTGTATTCTGGGGTGCCGTGGGAGGCGCTATGTCCAGGAGCATGTCTGATATGGATATGGACGAGTTCTGGGATGAGTATAAAGATTTCCTGGATGATTACGGCATCGATATAGAGGAGTCGATACCGAAAATGGGAGACTCGACAGAGCAGTTATAAAAAGATTCTTCGTCGCTACGCTCCTCAGAATGACAAAGGGGTAACGCTACCCTGGCACCAAACTGTCATCCTGAGCGAAGCGAAGGATCCTTATTAATAAATTATGTAGGAAGGAACAAGAAAAACAATGTACAAGAAAGTCAACACAGACCTGGATTTCGTGGGAAGAGAGAAGGAGGTCCTGAAATTCTGGCAGGAAAGAGACATTTTCCAAAAGAGTATGGAAAATCGCAAGGAAGGAGAGACCTACACCTTTTATGACGGTCCTCCCACAGCAAACGGCAAGCCGCACATCGGCCATGTGCTGACACGAGTTATCAAGGATATGATCCCCCGCTACCAGACCATGAAGGGTAAGTACGTGCCCCGTAAGGCAGGCTGGGATACCCACGGACTTCCCGTGGAGCTGGAGGTGGAAAAGCTCTTAGGCCTAAACGGCAAGGAGCAGATCGAGGAATACGGCATGGAGCCCTTTATCGACAAGTGCAAGGAGTCGGTATGGAAGTACAAGGGCATGTGGGAAGATTTCTCAGGCACAGTTGGCTTCTGGGCTGACATGGATGACCCCTATGTCACCTATCATGATGATTTTATCGAGTCCGAGTGGTGGGCTCTTAAGGAGATCTGGAACAAAGGACTTTTATACAAGGGCTTTAAGGTAGTTCCCTACTGCCCCCGCTGCGGCACTCCCCTTTCATCACAGGAGGTAGCCCAGGGTTACAAGACAGTTAAGGAGCGTTCTGCCATCGTCCGTTTCAAGGTATCCGGTGAGGATGCATACTTTTTGGCATGGACCACCACACCCTGGACACTTGCTTCTAACCTGGCACTCTGTGTGAACCCGGGCGAGACCTATGTCAAGGTCAAGGCTATCGACGGCAACACCTATTATATTGCAGAGGCTCTCTGCGAAAAGGTGGTAGGCCAGCTGGCCGAGGAGGGCGCCGATCCCAAGAGCGCCTATGAGGTACTCGAGAGCTACAAGGGTACGGATCTGGAGTACAAGGAGTACGAGCCTCTTTACGATTGCGCAAAGGTAGAGGCTGACAAGCAGCATAAAAAAGCATTTTTCGTAGTATGCGACGACTACGTTACCATGACAGACGGTACCGGTATCGTACACATCGCTCCCGCCTTCGGTGAGGATGACGCCAATGTAGGCCGTAAGTATGATCTGCCCCTGGTGCAGATGGTGGACGAGGCAGGCTTTATGAAGCCTGAGACACCCTTTGCCGGTATGCGTGCAAAGCCTACCGAGGAGGAGATCAAAAAGGGTGCCATCAGTGCGGATCCCGAGGTGATCAAGGAGCTTTCAAGCCGCAAGCTTTTGTTTGACGCTCCTAAGTTTGAGCATGACTACCCTCATTGCTGGAGATGCGAGACTCCTCTTTTATACTTTGCCCGTGAGTCCTGGTTCATCAAGATGACCGCGGTAAAGGATGATCTGATCAAGAATAACAATACGGTCAACTGGATCCCCGAGTCCATCGGTAAGGGCCGCTTCGGCGACTGGCTGGAAAACATCCAGGACTGGGGTATCTCACGTAACCGTTATTGGGGTACACCCCTCAATATCTGGGAGTGCGAGGGCTGCGGCAAGCGCGAGTCCATCGGAAGCAGAGCAGAGCTTGCCGAAAGAAGCGGCAATCCCGACAACGCAAAGGTAGAGCTCCACAGACCCTACATCGATGAGATCACCTTCACCTGCCCTGACTGCGGC
>CAMOFS010000102.1 GCA_946613735.1 uncultured Lachnospiraceae bacterium
ATCACCTTGCCCTGCTCCACATCCTTGCTGTGCTCGTAGGTCACATTGACCTGGAAGCCGGCACTGTTTAAGGCAGACTTGGCATTGGCCTCATCCTGTCCCTTGACATCGGGGATCTCTATCTCACCCTTGCCCGAAGAAAGCGTCACCTCAATGGTGGTATTTTTCTCAACTGAACTTCCTGCTGCCACAGACTGTTCTATTATCTGTCCCTTTTCGTATTCGTCGGAGGAAGCCTCTCCCACCTTGTGATAGCCCAGTCCCAGATCTTTAAGGGTAAGCTTAGCCTCATCCTCTGTCATGCCCAAAAGGTCAGGCATCTCTATATCCGCTGTGGTCTCCTCGGGCTCTGCCTCCTGCTCTGTCTGGGTATCTTCGGTATCTGGATCCGTCTTTTTACCAAAATGGAAAAGTCCGAAAAAGCTGCCTACCAGGTATACCACCAGTACAACGATGACTACTGCCGCGGCTATTCCCATGATGCGGATAGCCTTGTCCATCTTGGGATTGATAAGCCCGTCATCATCCTCATCGTCATCATCCAAAAACACCTCGGTCTCCACTCTCTTGGGAGCGCTGTGGTGAGGCTTGGGGGCTGGCTCGGGATTGATGAGTCCGGCCTGCTCCTGTATCTTTTTAACTTCGTCATCAGTGATGACCCTGGTCTTTTCAGCCTCTTCACCATCGGGGATGGTAACAAAATCCTCCTCAGGATTCACCAGCGCACGCTTTAAGTCACTGAGCATATCCTCCATGGAACCATAACGACGATCCTGGTTCTTCTGGGTGGCCTTGATGATGATCTTTTCCACTGATATGGGAAGTCCCGGAGCATATCTGCTGGGAGGTACCATCTCTCCCTGTAGATGCTGCAGGGCAATGGCCACTGTGGTATCACCGTCAAAGGGAACCCTGCCGGTGCACATCTCATACATCACTATACCCAGCGAATAGATATCACTCTGGTAGGTCACATATCCGTTCCTGGCCTGCTCGGGAGATGAATAATGCACCGAGCCCATGATGTCAGCATTAATAGTATTGGAGGTGGCTGCCCTGGCAATGCCGAAGTCGGTGACCTTGACCTTACCCTCCTTGGAGATGATGATGTTCTGGGGCTTGATATCCCTGTGGACTATCTCCTTTTTATGGGCCGCCTCTATACCACGACCCACCTGGATGGCGATGGATATCACCTCATTGTAGGTGAGCTGTCCCTTTTTAGAGATATAAGTCTTTAATGTGATGCCCTCCACGTACTCCATAACGATGTAGTACATGCCGTTCTCAGCGCCTACGTCATAGATATTTACGATATTGGGATGCTCCAGGCCGGCTGCTGCCTGTGCCTCCTGGCGAAACTTGGAAACAAAACCGGAATCTACGGCAAATTCCTGCTTCAGCACCTTGACCGCCACCTCACGTCCGAGAGAATGGTCCATCGCCTTATAGACATCACTCATTCCGCCGGCGCCGATCTTTTCGAGCACCTCGTACCTGTCTGCCAGATAAGTTCCATTTTCTAACATCTTACATGTCCTCCCGAATGTCTATCAAAAGTACGGTAATATTGTCACTCCCGCCGTTTCTTAAGGCTGTTTCCACAAGGTTTTCTGCCTTTTGCTTTACCTTGTCATCGCTTTTTAAGATATTACCGATCTCATTATCATCTACCATGTTTGAAAGACCATCCGTGCACAAAAGCACCTGGTCAATATCATCAAAGGGCACGTCAAAAACGTCTATCCTGACATCCTCCTCAGCGCCTACGGCTCTGGTGATGACGTGCTTTTTCTCCCTGGCTATGTCTGAGTTCTCGTCAAGGCTGCCGTTTCGGATGAGTTCCTGCACCACCGAGTGATCCCTTGTGACCTGGGTAAGAGTATCCCCCTTCATAACATAGAGTCTGGAATCACCCACATTTGCCACATAAAGATGACCATCATAAAAAGTAGCTGCCACCATGGTGGTACCCATCCCAAGCTTGGTACGATCCTTCGAGGCCTCATCATATAAGCTGCGGTTGGCAGCACTGATAGCCGACTCTAATATCGGTACCGGCTCCTTTTTTTCTTTTTTTCTCACCTCGTCCAAGACGATGTGCACCGCCTGCTCGGATGCGTACTCACCTGCTAAGTGTCCGCCCATTCCGTCGGCCACCACAAAGAGGTTTTTAAGTGCTCCCGCATCGGTGTCGGAGGCAAACACATAGTCCTGGTTGGACTCACGTATCCTGCCCTTGTCCGTGATAGCAAAAAACAGCATGCCATCTTCCTCCATCTATAAAGTCACATCATAGTGTCTTCTTAATTGTCCGCATGCGCCGTCGATATCCGCGCCCATACTCTTTCTAATAGTAACATTTATTCCGTTTTTTTCAAGTTTATGTTGAAAATCAGTGGCGGCCTCCATATCCGGCGGCTCGTATTCCCTTTCGGAAATAGGATTAATGGGGATCAGGTTCAAATGGGCGTTTTTGCCCTTTAAAAGCGAAGTCAGCCCACTGACATCCTCCTCTCCGTCATTGACCCCGGCTATAAGACTGTACTCATAGGATATCCTGCGCCCGGTCTTTTCAAAATACCTGTCACAAGCGGCCATCACCTCATCTAAGGAATAGGTCTTTGCAATGGGCATTAGCCTTTGCCTCTTTTCCTGGGAGGATGCATGTAGGGACAGCGCCAGTGTCAGTCCCAGTCCCTGATCCGCCAGGTCGTTGATCCTGGGAACTATGCCGCAGGTGGATACGGTAATATTACGGATGCTTAAGTTTTGTCCTCTCTCGGAGGTTATGATGCTAATAAAATCAAGCAGGTTCTCGTAGTTGTCCAGAGGCTCTCCTGTGCCCATGACTACCACATGATCCACCCGGACTGGATCCTTTTCATCCCTGGCTTCCCTTACCAGATCCCGTCGCATGGCGTATATCTGTTCCGCCATCTCCCCGGGCAAAAGGTTCCTTATGCGGCCGCCTATACCGGACGCACAAAATACACAGCCCATCCTGCAGCCCACTTGGGAGGATATGCAGGCCGTAATACCATAATCGTGTCTCATCAGGACACTTTCCACCATGTGTCCATCCGGAAGTCTGAAAAGATACTTTTTAGTGCCGTCACCCTTGGACTTCTGTTTTACTTCCGCAGTAAGGGTGGTCATCTCACCCTCCTTGGCAAGCTTCTCTCTCAGGGTCTTGGGGATATTGGTCATCTCATCAAGGGATGCCACCGTATGCACGTGCAGCCACTCAAATATCTGCCTGGCACGGTAGGGCTTTTCGCCAATCCCTATAATAAACTCCGTCAGTTTTTCATATGTTAATGATCTGATATCAATCACGCTTCATCACCGTTACAAAAAAGCCGTCACATTCTCCCGCCATTGGCAGAAGCTGCTTTTTTTCTTCCAATTTATATTCCTTGTGCTTTTCTAAAAACGCACTTACATTGTCATCATTTTCCGCCCTGTCTATGGTACAGGTGGAAAAAACGAGGGTACCGCCGGGGCGTACATAGGCACATACAGTATCAAGCATCTGCTGCTGCATGGCTGCAAGGGAAGCTATGTCCCCGGGTGAAAGTCTGTATCTTATCTCCGGCTTTTTTGCAAGTATCCCCAGGCCCGAGCAGGGCAGATCCGCTATCACCACATCATACTTTTCGTGACTTGAGGGATCATCCAAAAGGGCATCCTGCTTTTTTACCACAACCCTCCCGCTCATTTTTAGTCTTTTAACATTTTCTTCTATGCGGCTTATCTTTTCCTCAGAAATATCCCGGGACTCCACCATCCCTCCAAAGCGTGCCGCCAGAAGTGACTTGCCTCCCGGAGCCGCGCACACATCTAAAACCTGATCTTTCGGATGAATGTCCGCCATGAAGACCGGCTGCATGGAGGAAGTATCCTGTACATAAAAAGCCCCCTCCGAAAAACCCTCCAGTTCTTCGATGCTGCCGTTTAAGTGTTCTATCCTTTTTATCTCCACCGGATCGGTGTTGGTCCATAGGGTAATGGGCGGAGGAACCAAAAACCCCTCACAGATCTTTTGGCACTCATCCTCGCCGTAGTCCCTGATCCACATGCTTATGATCCACTGTGGTATGCTATGCCGCAGGGATAGTTCATACAGTCCGTCCCCGGGCTTTTTTTCAAGGAGTCTGCTTATCGCCTCATGGGAGTCCCTGCCATCCCTTAGGATGGATCTGAGCAGGCCGTTCACAAAACCGGAGAGATTATTTAGGCCCTTCTTTTTTGCCAGGTTCACAGCCTCCGATACTATGGCATGATCCGGCACACTATCCATATAATACGCCTGATATACGGAAAGCCTGAGTATCCCTCTCATGGCCGGCCTCATCTTTTTCATGGGGGTGGAGGAATAGCTTCCTATTACCTCGTCCAAAAGGATGAGTTTTTCCTCTGTTCCGAAACAAAGGCGCGTCAAAAAAGCGCGCCCCCGTCTGTCAATATCCCCATATCTTAAAAACGCCTGATCCAGTGTAGCTCCCAGGTACGCGCCCTGCTCCCACACATCCGTCATCACGTCAAGCGCCACCCGGCGCAGATTAATATCACTCATCGGCAATCATCCCAGGGTCTCACCGATCTCCACGGAGTAGCCGTTAAGGAAATCGCTGATATCCATCCTCTTTTTGCCCTCCATCTGAACCTCCTTGATGGAGATAAAACCGTCGCCTGTCTGTACCAAAAGATGATCCTTGTCCACATGAACTACGGTGCCTGGAGGTGTCTGGTTGGCAAAAATGTTGCCTATAAGTTTTTCACCCAGCATATTTTCCAGGAAAGGCTCCCTGTTGGCAGCCCAGATCTTCATGGTAGCAGCACCGAACTTGGTATAGGTACCGGGCCAGGGACGTAATCCCCTGACATATCTGCAGATCTCGTCGGCTCCCTTTTTAAAGTCGATAAGTCCCATCTCCTTTTTGATCATGCCCACATAGGAGGAAAGGCTCTCGTCCTGGGGCTGATGCTCCGCCACTCCCTCTTCTATGGCCTTAAGAGCCATGCAGCAGAGGTTGCCGCCTATGGTGGAAAGCTTGTCAAAAAGCGTACCGCCCGTCTCATCCGGTGCTATCTCCACCTCTTCCTGCATGATTATATCGCCGTCATCAAGTCCGGGGCCCATCTGCATGATGGTAACGCCGGTCTTTTCATCTCCGTTTAGGATGGCCCACTGTATGGGGGACGCTCCACGGTACTTGGGCAGAAGCGATGCATGGACATTGATGCATCCGTATCTGGGAACCTCCAAAAGCTCCTTGGGAAGGATCTGTCCAAAGGCCGCCACCACAAAGATGTCCGCATTGATCTCTCGAAGCTCGGATATGACGTGAGGATCCTTTACCGTATCGGGCTGGTAGACCATGATATCATGTGCCTCGGCCCACACCTTGACCGCGGGAGCTGTCAGCTCCTGGTGCCTTCCCACAGGCTTGTCAGGCTGGGTCACGGCCAAAACTACGTTGTGTCCCTCCTTGACAAGGGCCTCAAGAGTCCCTACGGCAAAATCAGGTGTCCCCATAAAAATAATATTCATGCTACTCCTCCTCGTCCTTCATCTCGTAAAGAGGGCCCTCCGCCAGCTCTGTATACATATGTCCCTTAAGGTGGTCGATCTCATGGCAGGCTGCCCTGGCAAAAAGATCCTCTCCCTCCAGGGTGATGGGCTCCATGTTCCTGTCAAGGGCTTCTACCACCACGTGCTGGGGGCGGGTCACATCTCCATAAAGCCCGGGCACTGACAGGCACCCCTCCGGTCCTGTCTGGGAGCCGTCGGCCTCCACGATCCTGGGGTTAATAAGCACCATGGGATCATCCTTTTCTTCACTGACATCCATAACGACTATCTGCTTAAGTACTCCCACCTGGGGAGCAGCCAGACCCACGCCTTCATTCTCATACATGGTATCCAGCATATCGTCGATCAGTATCTGATCCCTCTCCTTAAGCTCCTTTACAGGGCGGCATTCCTTTTGTAAAACCGGATCACCCTGCAGTCTGACTTCTCTAAGTGCCATTGCATTTCCTTTCGTTCTTTCAGGCTTTGCCTACATCATATTCATAGGGTCAAGATCAAAGCTTACATAGGCCTTTTTAAAACCCGTATCATTTAAAAGATATCGCTCTATCTCATCCTTTATGAGAACAAGCCTCTCTGCGTCGTCGTTCCTTATATAGATCACACGGCGGTAAACATCACGGAGCTTCCCGATAAGTGCCGCAGACGGCCCCATCACCTTGGATCCGATCACCGAAAGCTCTGTTATCATATCCTTAAGCTGCGCCGCCCTGCCGTCGGCCTGGGCCTCATCCTCCGATGTGATC
>CAMOFS010000103.1 GCA_946613735.1 uncultured Lachnospiraceae bacterium
ATGAGGATACCATCTATGCCGGCAACCGCTTTATGATCTATGCCATGCATCCCGAGGTGGAGATCTCGGTTCATGTCGCATGGGGCTTTAAGAAGCAGAATACTGCCGTTATGATCGGCAAGTCCATCATTAACCGATCCTCAGATTTCAATATTGGTGATCTGTGCTTAAAGTACGGTGGCGGCGGCCACGCCAACGCCGGTACCTGCCAGCTTGACAATGACGAGGTGGACGCCAAGCTCCCCGGAATCATAGACGAGCTCAACGGGAAATGAAAAGGGCAGAAAGCGGATTGAAGAAACTTTATATTGCACTTATATTCATCTTTTTGTATGCACCCATAGCGGTGCTCTTTGTGCTATCTGTAAACGACTCCAGATCCCGGGTGGTCTGGGGTGGTTTTACGTGGCGCTGGTACCGCGAGCTTTTCTCCGATGCCACGGTGATGGCGGCCCTTAAGAATACCATGATCATTGCTTTTGTAGCGGCATTTGTCGCCACGGTCATCGGACTTTTTGCAGCCATAGGCATCACAGCCATGAAGAGGCGCAAGGCGGCCGTATATCTGGGAGCGGGCAATATCCCACTTATCAATGCCGATATCGTTACGGGCATCACACTGATGCTTTTTTTCTCCAGATTTTCACATCTTGGTATGGCCAGTGTTCTTTTGGCCCATATTACCTTTTGCATCCCCTACGTTTTGCTTTCCGTGCTGCCGGCATTGGCGGGTATTGACTGGCACCTGTATGAGGCGGCCCGGGATCTGGGAGCTACCAGCCGTGTAGCTTATCGAAAGGTGATATGGCCGGAGCTTTTGCCCAGTGTGACAGGTGGCTTTTTTATAGCACTTACCATGTCCATGGATGACTTCGTGGTGACTTATTTTACCCGTGGCGCGGGGGTGGATACCCTTTCCACCATGATATACGGTGAGATGAAAAGGGGTATCAAGCCTCAGATGTTTGCACTTTCATCGGTGATATTTACTGTGGTGCTTATCCTCTTGCTTCTGATATACCTCCTACCGGGAGACAACAGGGGAGAGCGGCCAAAGATCGCGGAGACCCTTCCTGTTGCCATGCGACAGATAGCAGCAGTAGTTCTCATAGGCGTATCGGCCCTTACCCTTACAGCCTGTGGCAGCATACAAAAGCCCAAATACGGGGCTGAGCCGGAGGAACCTGTGGCAGAGCCGGCCTCTAAGACGGTGACAGTGCTTAACTATGGCGAGTATATTGACCGCGAAGTGCTGGATGATTTTTATGACGAGACCGGGATAAGGGTGCTTTATGACGAGGCTACCACACCGGAGGAGATGTACACCAAATACAAGTCGGGCGCCATTAGCTATGACCTGATCTGTACCTCGGAATACATCATAAAAAAGTTGATGGATGAGGGGGAGCTTTTTACCATAGATACCGATTCCATGGAGTATTACGGCAATATGGATCCCAAGATACTCAAAATGGCACAGACCTATGATCCGGACAACAGCTATTCCATCCCCTATTTTTACGGTACGGTGGGGATCCTCTACAACACCTCCAAGGTGGAGGGGGACATCGACAGCTGGAGCGTGCTTTTTGACAAAAGCTACGCCGGGGAGATCATCATGCAAAACTCCATCCGGGATGCCTATATGTGTGCGCTGAAATATCTGGGTTATTCCCTTAACGACACGGACGTGGAGCATCTTTTGGAGGCCCAGCGGCTTTTACTAAAACAAAAGCCTGATGTGGAGGCTTACTTTGTGGACGAGGTAAGAGAGGAAATGGTGGCGGGTAATGCCACCCTTGCGGTGTGCTATTCCGGCGAAGCTTATCTGGCCAATGAATACGACGATAATTTGACCTACGTGGTGCCCAAGGAGGGCTCCAACCTCTGGATAGATTCCTGGGTCATGACCAAAAGGTGTACGGACAAAGAAGCGGCTACAATGTTTTTGGATTACATGTGCCGGGAGGATGTGGCTATGGCCAACTTTGAGGAGGTGTATTATCCTACCCCGAACCTGGCTGTGTATAATGAACTGGATGAGGAGATCCGTGAGGATGAGCTGGTCTTTCCTCCGGAGGAAGTCCTCTCAAACTGTGAGGTCTACGAGACACTTCCGGATGAAGTGACAGAGCTCTACGGCGAGATGTGGAAGGAGCTGAAGGTATACTGATCGCCCCGTGTCATCCTGGGCGAAGCGAAGGAATTGTCCCACATGTCATCCTGAGCGAAGCGAAGGATCTTTAGAGGAGAACAAATGGAACAGGAAAGCAAAATACTATTGGAATTAAAGGGTGTGGCCAAGTCCTTCGAGACCACTGACGTGCTTCAGGGACTGGATCTTAAGATAGAAAAAAACACCTTCGTGACCCTTTTGGGTCCCTCGGGCTGCGGAAAGTCAACCACCCTTCGCCTTATCGCCGGATTTATCAAGCCCGATGAGGGCAGTATATTATTTGAAGGCAAGGACATCACAGGACTCCCTCCGGAGCAGCGTGAGGTCAATACTGTGTTCCAGAATTATGCCCTTTTTACCCATATGACGGTGGCAGAGAATATCGCTTTTGGGCTGAAGCTGAAAAAATATCCCAAGGACTATATTGCGGACCGCGTGAATTATGCCCTGTCCCTGGTAAATCTGGAGGGCTATGATGATCGTAATCCCAAGACGCTTTCAGGGGGACAGCAGCAGCGCATAGCTATAGCCAGGGCTATAGTAAATGAGCCCAAGATACTGCTTTTGGACGAGCCCCTTGGAGCCCTGGATCTTAAGCTTAGAAAGTCTATGCAGATAGAGCTTATGAAGCTTAAGGAAGAGCTGGGGATCACCTTTGTATATGTGACCCATGACCAGGAGGAGGCCCTTACCATGTCAGACCAGATCGTGGTCATGAACCATGGTGTGATAGAGCAGATCGGAAGTGCCGAGGATATTTATAACGAGCCTAAAAATGCCTACGTGGCCAGGTTTATCGGAGAGGCTAACCTTAAGACGGGTAAGATGGCATCTGCCTCCGTGGTGAATATCGAGGGAGTGGATTTTGACTGTACGGATGAGGGCTTTTTGGCCGGGACTCCCGTGGATGTGATGATCCGTCCGGAGGATGTGGAGCTTGTCACCCCTGACAAGGGTCGGGTTACCGGAGTCGTAAGCGATATGATCTTTAAGGGGATCTTTTACCATATAACAGTAAAATGCGGGGATAATGAGTGGAAGGCTGCTTCAACAACCCCTACACCTGTGGGTACTGAGGTGGGAGTGTACGTCGACCCATTTAATATCAGAAACATGATGAGATAATTATAACCTCCCCTGTCATCCTGAGCGTAGCGAAGGATCTTATAATTTCGAAGGGATTCTTCGCTTCGCTCAGAATGACAATGGAATCTCAGAATGACATTAGCTTAACGGTATTAGTGAGATAACGAGGAAATGAGAAGACAAAGATTTGCATTGCCATACATATACTGGATGATCGTGTTCGCGGTGATACCGCTGTTCATGCTGCTTCGCTATGCCCTTTTTGATGAGAGCGGCAGGATGACAGGGGCATATTTTGCCCAGGCCCTCACTGCGGTGCATATCCGCTCGTTTCTGCTTTCCTTTTTGCTGGCATTTTTATGTACCGTCATCTGCCTGCTTTTGGCTTACCCTCTGTCGCTGATATTAAAGAGCCTGCACATCAACGAAACGGGAGTTATGATACTCATCGTCATCGCCCCCATGTGGATGAACTACGTGCTCCGCATCATGTCCTGGCAGCTTTTATTGTCCAAAAACGGAGTGATAAATATGATACTCACCTCGGTTGGACTGCCGCCCCAGGATCTGGGCAATTCCGCAGCGGCCATAGTCATCGGCATGGTATATGACTATCTGCCCTTTATGCTGCTTCCGGTGTATCACACCATTTTATCCATAGATGAGAGACTTATCGACGCCGCCCACGACCTGGGGGCAGGCAGGCTGGCTGTGTTTTCCAAGGTGATCTGGCCTTTGTCACTGCCAGGAGTCATAAGTGGGGTAATCATGGTGTTCATCCCTTCACTTACCACCTTTGCCATTTCGGATATGCTGGGCGGAGGCAAGGTGATGCTCATCGGTAATATCATCGAGCAGGAGTTTATAACCTCCATGGACTGGCATACGGGGTCGGCACTGTCTCTGCTGCTTTTGGTATTTACGATACCGGGATTATTTATGCAGGGGAAATGATTGGAATTTATAGAAAAAGTATTGCTTATATGTTAAACTAATTAACGCCTTTGGGCATCAGTTCATCAGTCGCTTTGCGACAGCTTCTTTTAGTAGGAGAAGCCTGAAAGGAGAACCAGTAATATGAGAGATATTCCCAGGGAATACGTCCAGGTAGGAAAAACCGGGTTGGGGGACATCCACTCGGTGGGTTATATTTTAAAGCACGTAAAAAGCGGTGCGAAGATATGCATCATAGAAAATGATGATGAAAACAAGGTTTTTTACATAGGCTTTCGCACGCCGCCCCACGACAGTACGGGAGTGGCACATATCACGGAGCATTCGGTGCTTTGCGGTTCCTCCAAGTATCCGGTAAAGGATCCGTTTGTGGAGCTGGCAAAGGGCTCTCTCAATACCTTTTTGAATGCCATGACCTATCCTGACAAGACGGTATATCCTGTGGCCAGCACCAATGACGCCGATTTCAAGAATCTGATGGACGTCTATATGGATGCTGTTCTCCATCCCAATATCTATAACCTAAAAGAGATCTTTTCCCAGGAGGGTTGGCACTACGAGATGGAGGATGAGGACTCCGAGCTCACCATCAACGGTGTGGTCTACAACGAGATGCGCGGTGCTTTTTCCAATCCCGACGATGTGCTCTCCAGAGAGATACTTAACTCCCTCTATCCCGATACTGCCTACGCAGTGGAGTCAGGCGGTGATCCCAAGAACATCCCGGATCTGACATATGAGGATTTTTTGAACTTCCACAGCAGGTATTATCATCCCTCCAATGCCTACATCTATCTTTACGGGGATATGGACTTTACCGAGAGGCTCAACTACCTGGATCGTGAGTACCTGTCTTACTTTGACCGCATAGAGGTGGACTCCGCCATAAAAAAACAGGAGCCCTTTGAAAAGACCAGGTATCTTGCAAAGTCATATTCTATCGGCAGCGATGAGGACACTGCGGACAAGACATTTTTATCCTACAATATCTCCGTGGCAGATAATCTGAATCCCACCCTGTACCAGGCTATGGACATCTTAGAATACGCCATGCTCACCTCTCCGGGTGCTCCTATTGAAAAGGCACTTTTGGATGCGGGCATCGGTAAGGATATTATCGGTGGTTATGATTCCGGCATTTACCAGCCCTATTTTTCGGTGATAGCCAAGGGAGCCAACGAGGACGACCGGGATAGATTTATACAGATCATCCGGGACACTCTTACGGATATGGCGGATGGAGGTATTGATAAAAAGGCGCTTTACGCCGCCATCAACTCATCCCTTTTCAAATACAAGGAGGCTGATTTCGGAAGCTACCCCAAGGGCCTGATGTACGGCCTTCAGCTTTTGGATTCATGGATATATGATGATAACCAGCCCTTTATGCACCTTCATGGCATAGGGGTTTTGGAGGACCTTAAGAAAAAGGTGGAGGACGGTTACTTTGAGGACCTTATCAGACAGTACCTCTTAGGCAACCACCACGCTACGGTCTTAACGCTTACTCCCGTGCCCGGCCAGACGGCGGCCGAAGAGGAGGAACTCAAGAAAAAGCTTGCCGAGTACAAGTCCACCCTTTCACCGGATGAGATAAAGGACATTGTTTCCTATACCGCCCATCTGAAGGAATACCAGGATACACCTTCCACGGCCAGGGAGCTTGCCACCATACCTCTTTTAAAAAGGTCTGATCTAAAGCGTGAGGCAAAGCCCTTCAAGACCGACGAGCATGACTATCACGGTGTAAAGATCCTACACCATGACATAAGGACTAATGGGATCAATTATTTCATTGCCTGCTTTGATGCACAAAAGGCTATAGGACGGGATCTGCCTACGCTTTCTTTGATGGTGCAGATGCTGGGCATGCTGGATACTGCGGATTACAGTTACAATGAGTTGTCCAACGAGATCAACCTCCTTACCGGAGGCATTTCCTTAAGCCTCAAGGTATATCCCAGACTTGATGGGGACTATCGCTTTGTATGTGAGATGCGCATGAGGTATCTCTACGAGAATGCGGCTGAGGCCATGGACCTTCTCAGGCAGATGGCATTTTTATCTGATTTCTCTGACAAAAAGAGGGTGCAGGAGCTTTTGGGAATGGAAAAGCTGAAGCT
>CAMOFS010000104.1 GCA_946613735.1 uncultured Lachnospiraceae bacterium
TTCGGTCAAAACGGCTATGAGTACATAAAAAAACGGGTGTCCGCCGGAAAGTGCATAGCACCGGAGTTCATGGGAGAAATGCAGTACACCGCCGTGGATATGAAGTTTTTTGAGAGGGTAGCGGCGGTATCGGAAGATGAGTATAAGGGTGTGCTTGGAGATCTTCTTGCCGAAAGTGAGATCGCGGCCTTTTTTGACAGATTAGAGGGGCTTAAATCCGCTGTTTTGCGCCAGCAAAAAAAGGAGCAGGATATGGCAGCTCGGGGCGAGGAGTTTTTCTCACGGTTTATCACCACGGATGAGGAATACAAAAAGTATCTGCACCTTATGTCTGAGCATGCCAAAAATCCGGGTGACCCCTGGGATATGCGCTTCTCCCATCGCCCCACCTACCTGCGTAAAGAGATACTGAGGTGACAAAAGAACCGTCCCTTTGTCAACTTGTTGCAGAGTGGTTGCACTTGATGTTGTAAAATACACCATGTATAGGTTATAATGTCTTCATTGGGGGGATTTACTTATGGATAATTCATATAAGGGAAAAATCAGAATCTTTGGAACAACGCAACGGATAGTTGCGCTTGTTTTGGTGTTGTGTATGATGATCCCTTCCCGTGCATATGCCATCGGTACCGCTATCAGTGCAGGAAAGCAGCTTTTAGGCGGGGATGAAAAAAAGGAAGAGGAGATCGAGCACAGCGCCATAGCCGACGAGTACGCCTCCGAGGCTGAAAAGCTTAAAAAGCGTCTGGAAAGCGGCGATCAAAACGAAAAGAAAAAGCTGCGTCTTTCACAGTGCAAGACCCTGGCTGTCGCTTTGAATGAAAAGATAGAAGCAGTGGACATGCAGATCGACTCCAAGACGGTAAAGATGCAGTCCTCCGTCAGGTCCCTTCGTGAGCGCGAGCGCAGCATGGGTACAGTCCGCTGGTCACCCATCTTTAATATCAAGCTTCCCGAGGAGCCCAAGGAGGTGGAGGCCTTTGAGTTCCAGTTCAAGCCCACCCAGATGCAAAACCAGATCACGATGCTTAAGCACAAGATCGTGGGCATCGAGCTTGATACCAATGAAAAGGTCAGCAATACCTACATCAGGATAATAGCTGCCAAGGACGAGGTGGACCGTCTTACCACCCGACGCAGGAAGCTTCAGGCTACAGTAAATAAGCTTGAGGTCAAGCTTAAGGACGGCACTGCAGTTTATGAGGCCAATGCCACCACAGGGCTTGAGCAGGAGGACGAAGAGGGAAATAAGACCATCATCTCTCCCCGTGTGCTTAAGGCCAAGGTTAAGCAGGCGCAGGATCGGTATGACATAGCTGTTCAGCGTCTGGAAAACTGTGAAAACGAGCTTGCCAATGCCAATACTGCCTACGAAGAAGCCAAGATAAAGATGGGCAAGATGATAAACTTTACCATCACGGACCGCTTTAATTTCGAGGATGCCTTTATTACCGCGAACCTTAACCGTGATAATATCGAGTATCTTTATGACTATGCCCTGGATGATGATTCATCGGTTTACGAGGCAAAGATGGCAGCCGATGAGGCACTTTTGACTCTTCGTATAAACTACGATCTGATGAAAAAGCATTATTCCAACTACATCGGTCTTATCGAGCCCTACGTACAGCAGGCACTTGACGGCTCCAAGATCCCGAAGAAGGCCTTTAAAAAGGACTACGACCAGTTCCTTAAAGACATCGACGCAGAGTGGCAGGGCAGCTACAAGATCTGGTTTGTCAGTATCCCCAAGGAATGGCTTAAGGGCGATACCGATGGTATCCGCTATGTTGAGGATGATCCTTATGTACTTTACTCAGCAGCACTTGACTATGAGTCTGCCAGGAAAGAGTACGAAAATGCCAAGATGGATCTTTACAACAACGTTTACGAGGCTTATTCAAACTATGCATCCACGAGAAAAGCATATCTTAATGCCAATAAGGCATACATCAAGGCCGAAAAGACTTTGGGCCTTTCAGAGGTAAGCTATCTTTTGGGTGAGCTGACCCAGGAGGAGTTTGAGCAGGAGGAGACCGAGTTTAACGATCTTAAGGACGAGGCAGCCGATGCCCTTAAGGAATTCTCCGAAAACCTCTATTCCTTTGACCGTACCACCTGCGGCGGCCTGTCAAAGTTTTTCGAGGGCGCCGAGACCGATGCCAATACAGAGGCTCTGTCACTGGTTCCCGTCATCCGTACCGGATGTATCTATACCATAAGGCCCATTATCGATTCCGAGGAGTTTTTGCTCTCCATCGATGTACCCGATGATTTCTATGCCAACACCGGCATAAATATCACCCATTTCCAGCTGGTGTGTGATGGCGTGGTTGTCGGCAACAAGTCCAGGGACGAGAACGGAAAGACGGTTTACGAGAAAACCCCCGTGGGCGAGAATATCCGCCACCTGATGCTTTCCACCGCGAACCTGGGAGAGTGCGCCATCCGTGTATATGACGGTAATACATTTATCGACGAGTGCCGCATTGAGCCCACTGTTTTCTCCGGCCCCCTGAATGTAAAGGTGGGTTATGAGGATGCTGTCAATGCCCACACCCTGGGCACCTATACCACCAGTGACGAAGTGTCTACGGACATGCTGGTCCTCACGATCAATCTGGATCAGACACAGGTGACACAGGAGTACTTAAGCGGCCAGGAGGCAGCATACTACAGGCTCTGTGTGGCAAAGGATTCCTACGTGCTTTCAGACCGTCTGGTTCCCGTGGACCAGCAGTTTACCTATATGTCATTCTTAAAGAGTGACCTTAACAACGTCTTTATCGAGCTTTTTGACAAGGACGGTGAAAAGATCGGTGACGCCAAGTTCGATACCATTTCCAACGAAATCTATAACGACGTGGATGAAAAGACCGCCGAGGAGATCGCTGCCCAGAAGAGAAAAGAGGCCGAAGAAAAGGCCATCCGTGAGGCAGAGGAAGCCCGCCTTGCGGAGATCCAGGCACAGCGTGATGCTGCGGCAGAGCTTCTTAGATCTCTTGGCATGGCTACCGATGACGAGAGCATCGACTACGCCCTTAAGCATTTAAATGAGCTCAACTATGAGGTAGAGCTTTTGACTGCCATAGGTTCCCTTGAAAAGGAACATGAACGGGATCTGAAAAAATATGAGGAGATGAAAGCTGATCCCAAAACAAAGGCGGCAGATCTGCGTGCCATGGAGGATCGTATCCGCATAACCGGGGAGATGCCAAAAATCTACAGGGACACCTTGGGAGAGGGCATTGATTCTTACATTAAAGCGTTGGAAGACTCCAGAAATGCAAAGCTCGCCCAGCTTTTGGTGGAGTATGTTGTTTCATACAGTCAAAAGGCTGAAGCAGGAGAGGGTGCCGATGTGTCCGAACTGGATGCAAAGATGACCGAGATCGAGAACCAGGTGGTTTCGGATTTCCAAAGCAATGTCATCACCGAATTCAAGGAGATCATGTCTCCTTTTGAAGAGGCCATCAAGAGACTAAAGACATACAAACCCGATGACCTTGGAACAACGGATAAGTTTTCCGATATAAAAAATGACATCGAGATCTGTAATGGCTGCATAACAAAGATTACAAACTCCGAATTTGCCACGGCTTATTCCTTCAAGAGATACAGCCACGAAGCAGCTGCTACGCCGCTTCGGGATGTCTTTGGCTCCATACTCGGAAATGCGATCTTTTACGTCATAAAACAGCTCGGTGCAAAGATCGATGATTTAAATGCGAACTTTAATCTTACTGTTTATACGATCAAGAAATCGGATTACCAGTATGCCGATGCCGTGGATGACTTCTTATATGTGCTAAGAGATAATTGTAAGTCTGCCTATGGCAGTGAGTATAAAGGCGAGCTGCAGGCAGAAGTGGAGAAAATACTTAAGAGCATCCAAAACTATGCAGAAGCAGTGGAAGATATCTGGCGTGAGAGGATGCTTTTGATCATGTCCTATAATGATATCCTTTCCAATAACTACGACCTTCTTATTCCTTACGGTAACTTCGGAGACGAGTATAAAGAGCTTGAGACCGAGATGAAGGCAAAGCAGAGTGAACTGGAGAATATAGCAAGAGAGCTCAGCGTAAAAGAAGCTGACATGAAGGAAAAGAAGGCCAAATTTGAAAGTAATGCCAACTCACATAAAATTGTTAAGTTTTTTAAAAAGCTGGTTGGAATGGACCAAAATCTGGATAGGGAATATATGCATGCCAGTACCGCCTACGTCCAGTGCAAGGCCAGATATGAGGTATGCAACGGCAGGATCGCCTCCATTCAGGAAAAGTATAAGATAATTACAGAAATGATCTATGATTACCTCGGCACCATGAATGCAAGCAGGGATAAGTGTAAGGAAGTCATTGCCGAGATAGAGAAACTGGAAGGCGAGCCAAAGTATACTGTGGAGCAGGTGGATGAAAAGTACAATGAGTCTCTCGGCGCAGTAAGAGACCGCTTTGAGGAATTCTTAGTGGCCCAGTATGCTTCCAACTATAACAGGGTAAATGACCCCTCCGCAGCAGATGAGCTTAAGGAAAAGTCCAGGACCATGATGTCGGATACCGAGAAACAGCTAAAAGATCTGGGTACCACAGATGGGGAAGATAAGCTTGCCGAATTTAAGGAAAAGGTGAAACCTTTTGACAGCGCTGTTTCTGAACTTTATAACATAACACTGGATCAGATACTCTCCCCGGATGATGTGGGCAAAGAACTTGCGGCGAAGTATGATCCGGTACTTACCATGGGAAGTGAGATGATGGAACAGGGCTTTGGCTATGGCTATATCACAAGGATAGATTCTGCCATGGCAGTAGGCTGTGACGCCGTTGTAGCCAGGGTAGATGAGATCGATCCTTCCAGTATAGAGGCATTTGTCGATTATATTAATTCGAACAGTAAGGAGATGGAAAAGCTTCGCCATGCCACAGCCTATTACAAGGACAAGCTTACCTTTAATGGTGGAGAGGCAACCAGGGCGAATCGCCTGTTAGAGGAATTTTACCGTAACGTAAGTCAATCGGACGATATGAAAGAGACCTATATAGATGAACTGAATGACCAGCTTGACAGGGATTATGATGCTATTCGCCCTCGTTTTGACATCGATATTGTGGTAAGAAATTATAGTGTAGATGTTAGAGATGATAAAGATGTATATGATCCGCTGAAAGAGAAGGAAGATGAACTTCAGGCGCATTATGACAAGACGATACAGGCATACTGTGAGTACTATAAGATCTGCGTGGAAAAAGTATATCCTGCAAAGAAGGCATTGGAAGAAGCCAAAAAGTCCGGCGATGAGGAGGAGATCAAAAAATGCCAGGCAGCCTATGACGAAATTAAAGAATTTGAGAAAGAGCTTTCAGATTCGCATAGTAAGGCGGATTACATTCTCAAGCAGATACTCGAAATCAGGGAGGAGATGGGTGATAAAGCCAGAAACCATGAAAAGTATTTAGCCCAACTCGAGTTCTATAAAGCCATTCAGGCCGATTACGAAAACAAGGAGAGAGAACTCTATGATGATGCCCTAAAGTGTATAGAACTGATCAGAAAACTCGGCGGCAGACCATATCATGATGAAGCGAGAATAAAGGAAGTATTCAAAGAGACAGGATTACAGTAAGGATATGAAAGAGAAAAATAACAGAAAAAAAACAAATAAAAAAAAGGGTATCAGGTTTTATGTCCTTTTAGGTATCGGGATCCTGGCACTGGCGGCGGTGATAGGGCTTTTGATCTATAACGCCACAAAGAACCGGGAGGAAGAGCCGACGGAAGTGTCGGAGGTGCCGGACGTGGGGGAACCCACGAAGCCGGCTGTCGTATACGGGGATCCGGAGTCCGATACCTATGATTTCATCGGGGATTATTTTGATCGGGCAGGGGAGAATACCACCCTGTCCATCACCCGGGGGGATGAGGAAGGAAGCTTAAGTATTTCCATCTTTTCGATTGAGGATGATTATACCAGCTATTCCTGGCAGATAGATGATGCGGTCTATGACAGTGACTGCAAGGCCTTATTATACGAGGGCTGTACCTACATGCGCTATCTGTCGGATCCTGCTGATCCGGATGCGGATCCCGAGGTTTTTGAACTTTCCTCTGATGGCTCCGGCAAGATCTTTTTGCATGACGATGCTTTAGTCTGGCTGGATGACTTAGATCAAAAGGGAGACAGTATGTTATTTACCAGACGTACTGCAGAATAGACTTAAATCAGGTTGCTGCCTATGTTAAGAAAAACGGTCTTTTGGTCACCAAGTATCAGGACTATGGCTGGGACCCCATTGTTATCCAGTAAGGAGTTATAATGCA
>CAMOFS010000105.1 GCA_946613735.1 uncultured Lachnospiraceae bacterium
GTAAGCTTCGATCAAAGCCTCCATGGCTCTTTCGCAGTTTTTGGCTGTACTCTGCTGGGATAAAAGCAGTGACTTATGATAGGTGGCCACAGCAGCATCAAGCTCCTCAGTGCTCATCCCGGGCTTATATACTGAGCTTGTATCGTTATAGTTATCGGGAACGTCCATCCTGATATTCCTTGACAGATAGGTATTCTGCTTTTTGATGAGGTTATCCGTAAGGAGCTTTATCTCCCTGTCGGCAATCTTTATATTGCCGTCACGGATGGCCACGGCCAGGATACCCTCCTCGATGGCCTTGTCCACATCGTCATCCTTTTTCGTCTTTTTAAAGAGTTTCTCCGCGTCATCATAGACAAGCTCGGAGATGGCGGTGTTGCCGCGCACCATGTAAAGTGCACTGTAATCAACGTATTTATTGTAGGCTGCCTCGGTAGCGGCAGTGATCTCTGTGTTAAGCTTTGTGTTTTGCTTAAAACCGCCCCATGTATCGGCCGTAGGAAGCTGTCCGTTGGATAACAGGTACGCAGCCTTATCCAAAGCACTATATTTTGTCTCAGGATAGTAATAATAAGAATTCTGGATGTTTCTGCCCAGATCCGAGGTGCCGGACTCTGCCATCTTTTTCATCTGGGAAAGCACGGAACCTACTCCGCCATGGAAGTCGCTGTTACTGGAAAGGTTATAGTATGCCTGTCCTCTTCTGGTGGAATCCGCGTTGGAGCAGATCTCGTAAAGATAGCTGTACTTATCCTTGTTGTATATGACGCCCTCCTTGGGCTCGAAAGAATCGTCCTCTTCTCCGGCCTTCTTAGCTTCATCCTTATATTCGAGGAATATCTCCCAGACATTCACCACAGCGTCGTCCATGACATCGGTAAGGTCGTCCCTGGTATCGGAGAAATGATAAAGAAGCCTCATGGATGAGGGAACATTTCCGTCATCACCAACGGAATAATCTCCCTTAAGATCCTCCGCGCGAAGCCCGGTCTTTAGGGGATCCAAAAAGATACCGCCGCTCTTTTCCGTCTCATCCAGCTGCTTTTCAACCTTTTTATTTACTACTGTGCCTAGCCTTGCGCTAAGGGCCTTATTAAGGGTCTGTGCACGCGAAAAATCCCCATCATGAAGCTTTATGGTACCTGTCACCTCGTCATGGGCGAACATGTACTTAAGTCTCTCCACCAAAAAGTAGTTGGACTGGTTCTCAGCGATCTTTGCCTTATCCTTTTCGTCAGTAACATAGGAAAGAGTGCCGTCAGTGGTCATACTAAGAAGGGTCTGCATCTCGGACATCTCATCTAAGTTATAGGGTGAGGGCTCCAAAAAAGGATTCTTCCTGGAGGCATCGGGATCACTTCCATCAGGATTTATCACGTCCTCTTCCACGCCTCCCTTGACGTACTTGGTGATGAGCATCTCGTCCATCTCTGCGTCATCCACCTTGATACCGCTGCCCACCCGAACAGCTGACATGTCCTTGGCAGTATCGAGATCACGCCACTCGCCGCCTGCCAGCTCACTCTTGTAAAAATACACGTCCTGGTCATAGGTGAGCTTACTCTTTTTGGCTGCTACGCCGATCTCGCCTGAAACTGCCGGTTCAAAGTTTTTGTAGTTTTCCTCTGTGGGAACGATGTCGATAAGATATGTGCCCACCAAAAGATGGGCGTCTGCGGGGACACCGTTTTTCTCTACGAACTGCTTGTAGGTAATGCCGTATTTGCGCTTGGATTCGGGAGCCCACCTGTGGGTCTCCTTTTCACCTGAGGATCCATCTGTCCCCCCGGAGGACTGCTCACTGCTGCTCCCGGAATCCGTAGCCTGCACTAATGCCATGTCAAGAGGCGTCACGGCAGACAACACCATGGAAGATGCCAGCACTGCGGCTAAATATTTGATTGTCCAACCCCTCTTAATCATTTATCTACTCCTATTCAGATTCTGCTTCCAACTCCTCAACTGCAGTTTCGATGGCATCGTAGAAGGCCGAAACCTTTATTTCCATCTTTGTGGTAAGGAATACCGCATACTCGCTCCTGTTTACGTACTCACAGGAAATACCCAGATACTTTGTGGCGTTGCCCTCGTCCAGATATGCGTAGTTTCTGGTAAGGGAGCCGCGGATGTACTCGTCGGTCATCTGTGCCACGTTCTTATCCAGATTGAACTCCTTGCCGGAGCGGTTGGTCATGATGCTGTTTCCGATGATAAACTCATAGCTTCCGGACTGTGATACGTTGTAAATCTGTGTCATGGTAACCTTTCGGCCCTGCTTGACGTATCTGTAGCCGGTGTGCATACGAGGCTTATCCACAGCTGCCAGGTTTACATACTCCGAGGTGGGATCCGAGGTAAACTGGTGGTAGAAGAAACCGTTGTCCTCATCCAGTGCCTGGTACATAACCCCGCGTCCAAACTCGGACACCTCGTCATAGTGGTAATCCTTGCCAAATCTGGTACATGCTGCAACCACGATGGCCTTTTCATCATCACCCAGATCTGCAAATGCCTTGCCGAAAAGATCCTCGATAAGGTTCTTAAGGTCGTCGTCGGTTAAGCGCTTTCCGTTATCATCGCCGCCTCCGTCGCCGCCATCGTCACCGCCGGTATTACCAAGATTACCTTCCCTGGCAGTCTTTATTGCGTCATCAAAGGCATCCAAAACATCGTTACCGGCACCTCTGGCCTCAAAGCTTGCCTTAAGGTCCTCAAGGTTTCCTGCTCCCAGCTCACCAAGGGCTGTGATATAGGGCTTGGGATCCCAGTCACCGTCGGGATCCTGCATGATCTTTTCAGTTATCTTGTCGATAGCATCCTGGAAAGGATTGTTTATATTGCCCAGATCCGCATTGGGATCGATGTCTCCGGAATCTCCGTCACCGGTGCCGGTGCCGCCTCCAAGACCGCCGTTATCGTTCCTGTCGCTGTCCTTAATTTCCTGGGCACCGTCCAGGTCGTTATTATCATAGGCCGTCAAAAGATCCGCCTTCATATCCACATTGCCGTCATCCGCGTCGAAATCATCACCGGAAAGGGTTCCCTTTTGAACCTTCTTTAGGATGTCCTTAAGCCACTTAACGTGCTCGTCCAGTGATTCCTTTGCGTATTTGCCAAAGGGATCTTCAGTCTTTAAGTCAGCGTACTGGTCCTCTGCCCAGTCTAAACGCCTGTTGATATAAAGCACGCCCTGGGGCTTGTTGCAGCGAAGTGCATAGGCCTTTATCAGCCCCTGAAGCTGGACCACCTTTGTATTAGCCTCATCCTTCTGGAGCTCTAAGTAGCTTTTCAGTGTGGCCTTGTTGACACCGGGGATGGATAAAACCTCACGGTAGTCATCGTTGGCACCTGCATGGATGAGCTTTGCATAGTTTTCCTCGGCCTCAGGTGTGATATCGTTTATCATGTCCTTCTCTTCGACTTTATTGACGATACCGCCATCCATAACGTTAAAAAGGGTCGACAGCTGATGGAGCAATTTGGAACGCTCATCTTTGTCGGTAGAATTCATAACCTGCTGTGACAGCTCGAATTCCCTTTTCTTTAATACGTTATCGGAAGCGCCATTAAGGGACATGCTCTTGTATTTAACATATGCCTTCTGGCAGTTTTCCACTGCGTCCTCTACGGAGGTGATGACAGCATCGTTTGAAGCATAGGAACCGTCGTCATCACCGGATATAAAGGTGTAGTTCTGGCCCAGCTTGCCCTTACCATCCATTAAAAGGTCGAGGACATACATGAGTGAAGGCCCCAAAACCACGTTATTCTTCTCGTTGTAGCAGAGGTTATAGTAAATCTCCGCACGCCTGGTGGCATCCACCTTGCTCATAAGAGTCATAAGGGTGTCAGCCTCTTCCTTACGGCCGGCATCACGCTCGCTCTGATACAGTGTATTAAGATTCTTCAAGATATTGTCGCAGTTATAGGTGATATCGTCACGGATATCGTAAATATTGCGGTACCAGTCCATGTACCTAAAGATCAGGTTATTAAAGTCCTTCCATTTTTTGCCGTAAACCAGCTTGTACTTGGCCGGAGAATTTCCGTCGGTCTTTCCTGTGTAGCCGTAGAAAGCGTAATTAAGGTAGCCGTTTAAGTTTGAAATGGTATCGGAGTTGGCATAGTATATCTTCCTGATCTTTTTAATGGAGCCATTCTGTATCTTTTGATTAAACTCATCCCCGTATAATAACTGTTCCGATAAATTAATACTCTTTTTCCCCGTTTTCCATACTGCATAATCAAACCAGTTTCCCCATTCATTCTTACCATCCGTATATACATCATAACCCATATCAATATAGGTATCGGAAAGCCATTTATCGCAGAAATCCTTCTGATCCTGTGTAGTGATCTTGCCGTTCATGATGAACATGTAGCTCTGGGGATTCTCCCAGTCCGATCGCCAGTTTAAGCGCTCCCAGGCGGAATCGGTCATGTCCTCAAAGGGCATGATAATGGGCCTGCCCTTTTCACCGGTAATACTTTTCACGCCATCAAAGGCATGGTTTCCATAGTACTCCGTCCACGCCAGGATCTGATCCACCCAGGCATCGTTGTGATCCGGATAGCGATCCAGGGTCTGAGGCATGTTGGTGGAAAGATGAAGGGCCTTATCCTGAAGCCCCGTCACATACTCTATCTCATCCTTGGTGATGTATGTATATTTTTTAAAGTCCTTCTGCTTCACCTTTTCACTCATGGGTATGGGATTCTTTTTCATAAGATCCACATACTTATTGGGATGATCATATACATAGTCACGATAGCCCCTGTTACGGACTATCCTCATGGCCTCGTTTTCACCCACACCGTCATAGTTGAAAAAGCGGTACAGTATGTCAGCGGTATAACGGTTTGACAGGTCAGCCGTATCCTGAGTTACCACCTGGGCGTCAAACATGAGCTTGAGCTTAACCAGCTCAGGGATGGCCTCCATGTCATAGGGCTCCACCATGTTAAAGATATCAGCTTCCTTGAGGTTATCGGGATATCTGGGTATGCCGTCCTCTCCGATGACACAGGTAATGCGCAGCTTATTTAAGCTGGCCTCCTCCACATTGGCAGAAGCAGGCAGGATGTCAGAAAGACCCGAAGCGGAAAGTATGTCCTTCCACTTGCCGGGATCCAGTTCTGACTTATAATACATTATATTCTGGCACATAACGCCCATGCTGTCCTTGGCATAACGGTAATAAACGTCATTGATGGCATTGGCATTGATAAGATAGGTACCGATGAAAAGTGTGCCGTCGGGCACATCACGACCCTTTTCCTGTGTATACTGATAGTAGGTTATGGTATGCTCACTGGCAAAGGAATCCACATATTCCGTATCAGCGTAGTTTTTATACTCGGTGGCATGATCCGCAGCATACTGCTTGACTGCCTTTATGATGTCGGAAAACTTGGCCTTTACGTTTTTGGTGGTAACCTTCTCCTTGACTATGGTTTCAAGGTCGGTGTCATACATGGAATTGGCCACTTTTTCCTTTTTCCTGATGTAATCATAAATGAGAGATCCATAGGTATAGGTAGACCGCAAAGTCTTTCCGCTGTAATTAAAGGCAGCGTTTTCGTCAAGAGAAAGCTCGGTAAATTTATAGGACTCGTCTGTATCGATAGCCTTAATGGCCGCCTCCTGATCTGTTATCTCCTTATCCTTAGCAGTGATCTTGGCCTTTTGGTCGGAAATCTCCTTCTCCTTTGCAGCGACCTTGGTCTTGTAATTGTTTACCTGCTTTTTGTAGCTGGTCTTATCAGCATCGGTGGTGGCTTTTGCAAGCTTGTCCTCGTACTCGGCCAACACTTTCTTTAACTGGGTAAGCTCATTATTGTAATCGGTAAGCGTCTTGTTTAAAGACTCCTTTTCCTTTTTTAAATCCTCAAGCTTCTTGTTCGCAGCTGTCTTATCCGCAGTTTTCTGGTTGTCAAGATCAGCCTGACCCTTGGAATTGTAGTCAGCAACGATGTCCTTAAGAATGTCGAGAATGGGAATACTTAAGACATTGTCCTCGTACTTATTACCGCTCTCGGAGTCATAGGACTCCAAAAGATGAAGGCGATCTCCCGTGGACTTAAGGTATTCAATGGCCTGATCCTTGGTAATGGAGATCTTGTAGGACTCCAGGTTTTTGGAAAGAAGCTCATACAAAAGATCCGTGGTATAGTTCATATCCGACTGGGAGACCTTGTTTGTAGTGGATGTGGCGTACGCAACATCAGCCCCCGGTGACAGAAGGGAAATTAGCATGGCAAATAAAAGTGCCAGGCTTACCATACGCTTTTTATTGTATTTAAAGAAATGCATATGCAT
>CAMOFS010000106.1 GCA_946613735.1 uncultured Lachnospiraceae bacterium
CCGCAGCCCGACAGCCTCTTGTACACACAGGGGCCGCCCTCGAGATCTATCATAAAATGGAAGAAGTTAAATTCATCATCCGTGCCGTGACGGCGGACCATCTCAGCCGCCAGCTTGTCATACTGCTCACAAAGCTCGGGCACGTCCTCCATCCTGAGTGCATACTGCTCATCCTCCGGAGCCACCACCGGCTCCACGGATATCTGCTTAAAGCCCAGATCGGCCAAATGCAGTACGTCCTCGGAGAAGTCTTTATTATATCTGGTATAGGTCCCTCGGACATAGTACCTGTCCTGGTTCCTTGATTCTGCCAGCTTCTGAAACTTGGGCACTATGAGATCATAGCTCCCGTCGCCTCTCTGGAAGGGTCTCATCTTGTCATGGATCTTTTTACGGCCATCGATGGAAAGCACCACATTGTCCATCTCGCGGTTGACAAACTCCATGACCTCGTCATTTAAAAGCACACCATTGGTGGTAAGGGTAAACCTGAAGTGCTTGTCGTGCTCCTTTTCAATGGATCTGCCGTAAGATACCAGATCCTTAACCACCTGCCAGTTTAAAAGAGGCTCGCCTCCGAAAAAGTCCACCTCAAGATTGTGGCGGCTGCCGGATGCATTTACCAAAAAATCAAGAGCCTGCTTCCCCACTTCATAGGACATGAGCTCAGCCTTTTTCCCGTGATACAATCCCTCCTCGGCAAAGCAGTACTTGCAGGAGAGATTACAGTCATGGGCTATATGCAGGCAAAGTGCCTTGACCACTGTAGGGCGCTTGGTATAATCGATGACCCGTTCCTTGTAGACATCCCGGGAAAAAAGCTCCCCTGACTCCACCAGGTGACCGATTTCCTCATATACTTCGACAAGCTCCGCATCAGAAATCGAGGGATGTATGGACTTCATTTCCGAAAAAATGTAGTCCGGCACCTCATCCTTAAGCTTTCCCTCAGCGGGAAGATCCTTTTTTGAAAGGATGTCAATCATATCATAGGAAATGCCGTCCACCACATGGACGGCACCGCTCTCCACATCAAGCACAATGTTGTAGCCATTGTTTTTATAAAGATGTACCAAAGCTTCTCCTTATTTACTCTGCTCGCACTTCTGGTTGCCTACTGTACATGAAGTCTTGCAGGCTGACTGGCATGATGTCTGGCACTCGCCGCATCCGCCTGTCTTGACAGTGTTGTTAAGCTTCTTTGTCTTAAGTGTCTTAATGTGCTTCATAGCTGTCCCTCCTTAGGAATCTCATTCCATAAAAATCCGTGCCATTGTACCATAAATCTTAAAAACGGTCAAGGTAATAAAACGCCTTTGGCTTATGCCTGGTTCATCTTTTTGGCCTGCTTGGATATCCAGGCCCGGATGCCCTTTTTCTCAGGTGCCGCCACGGTGGCATTCTTACCGTGAAGTCCCTTGACTCCGGTGATGTAAAGACCGCTTACCGTAGCCTTTACCTCTTTTTTTACGGGTACCTGGTCAAAAACCTCAAAGTCACAGATGAAGGTCATGACCTTGGGGCCAACCTTGGCCTTTACGATAGGCATCTTGGAACCCTTGGCATACCAGGGCATAGAATTGATCACCGCGTCGGGAAGCCCCGCATCCTTGATCTTCATCCTCTTTTTGTCAATAACGAGCATGGACACCGTCTGGGCCATTGCCTTGACCTGTTCGTCCTGCTCCGCCTTTCTCTTTTCGGCTCTTTTGCCAAGAAAATAAAACACAATGGTAAGCACCAGCACTATGGCTGTAATAATAAGAAGCACCAATGTGAACGTGGGTATCTGTAACAAATACATCTGAAAACCTCCAATAAAAATGACTGCGTGGGACATTTTACCAAAAATACTGACAAATTGCAATGAAAATTGCATTGTGGTACAATGCTGTGAAATGTGTGTAAAGATCCTTCGCTGCGTTCAGGATGACCCCCCATGTCATTCTGAGCGAAGCGAAGAATCTATACTCATTGAAATTCGAAGTAATTCAATGTTATCAGGAAAGGAATTTAAGATGAATAAGAAAGCATTAGCTGTTTTAATAGCCGTGTCAGTTATGATATCCACTGCCGGATGTGGCAGCAAGAAAACCGACTCAGCGGATAGCACGGAAAGCAACACATCCACAGAGTCCGCCTCATCCTCAGATGAGATTGCCTATGATTACAACCCTTCGGATTATGTCACCCTGGGTGAATACAAGGGGATAGATGTGGAGATATCCGGGGAGTACGACGACAGTGAGGAAGCATTTTTGGCATACGTGGACAAAGAGCTGGCAGCAAATAGCGCCTACGAAAAGGATCCCGACGCCACCGAAGTCAAGGCTGACTCCATCGTAAATCTTAATTATATGGGATTAAAAGACGGCGTGGCCTTTGACGGCGGCACTGCCGAGGATCAGACTATAGATGTGGCGGGCAATTGCTCCGTTGACGGCGGAGGATACATAGATGGCTTTTCTTCAGGACTGGTGGGCGCAAAGGTAGGTGAGACCATCGACTGTGACGTGACCTTTCCCGACAACTACGGCAATGCGGACCTGGCCGGTGCAGCTGTAGTTTTCCGCTTCACCATCAACTACATCTGCAAGCCCGCCATTACCCGGGATGCCCTTACGGACGATTATGTCAAGGAAAACCTGGGTGCAGATTCGGTGGATGCATATCTTAAAAATGAAAGGGAGCGTTTTGAGTCAGAGATCGAGACAAACCGCGAGTCTGCCGTAAAGGATGCCCTCATAGACAAGATCACCGAAAGCTCCACCATAAACGGCTATCCCGATGACATCATCGAAAGCCGCCTTGACTACTACATGGACTCCTACAAGAGCTACACCTCAGATGGTGATGTGGAAAAATACATCAAGGAAAACCTTGGTGTCTCACTGGATGAATTTAAAAATGAAATGCGCCAGCAGATAAAAGACTCCATGGGCTCAGAAATGGTCTTTGCTGCCATTGCGGATGCGGAGGGGCTGACCTCCGACTCAGAAGGCTACGACGGCTACATCGACCGCTGCCACAAGGCGGTAGACTTCGTCTATGAAAACGCCGGAGCCGTCACTACAAAATAAGAGATCCTATTTTTTAAGAAGTGACCTGCAGCTGATGGTCCCCAGCTTCAGCTGCCCGTTTTCCACATTTTCATTAGCTGGAAGTATCATCTCCCCGGAGGACTCGTCCTCAATATAAAACCACACCTCGTAGTCACTGTTTTCAAAATCAACCCCCTGTGCCGGGATCTCCACAGACCTTGTCTCCTCAGACAAAAGCGTGGTAAGGTCGGTGGGCACATCCAAAATGACATCGTCCCCTGCTTTCTTCCCTGTGGGATGAAGCTTGAGGTACGCCTTAAAGGGTCTGTAGGTCGGCGCAAAGCCACGGTTCTTTAAAGTGATGACAAAGGACATCTCGGTGGAAAAGAGTGAGTTCTCAACCTCCGCTCCGGAATAAGATACGAAGTATCTGTATCCCAGATGGTTCTCGATATATTCATAGCCACTTTTTCCCCGCCACACGGGATCCGTAAGCTCGGTATGTCTCTTCCACTTGTTCAGTACCTCGGGATCGTATTCACTGTTGAGATAAGTGATATGGAGCTTTTTCAGATCCAGCCTGGCATTCTCGTAGTCGTTGAGATCGTTTTCCACTACCACTTCTCCGCCGTTGGGAACATGTGAGCAAAGTATGCTTTGGAAGTTGTACTCATTGTCTCTGGGACGAAGATCATAGGTCCCCATATCATCCTCGGAACCCAAAAGCCCGTCATTATAAAGTCCCAGTCTTGCGCAAAGGCCATGATCCACAGCGGGATCATCAGACTTTGTAATGAGTCTCCAGTAGGCCGGTGTCCGCACTGCCAGATAAATGCCGGTATCGGTATGGGAATACATGGTATCCGTAAGGATAGTCAGATTGTCATCAGATATGAGGCGGGAATCATGCATCTCACCGTAATCACCAATGAGTATCCCCTGAAGTGTGAATATGCAGTCTGCATGACTGTTGATGATCGGTGCAAGCTGCAGGATGTGATCCCTGACGATCTCCATGGTCTTGGGCTCAGTCTTTTTTGCATTGCCCTCCTGATCATATAAAAGCCGAAGTATCAGGTCATGATCGCCGGCATCAAAGACCGACAGCACATCATTGAACTGAGACAGTGCCATCTCGGAAAGCTCTCCCTCGGTGTAGTTTTGGAGATTCACCTCCAAAAGCGACAGCCGGTAGGGATCCTGGCCAAGCTCTTCTGCTATCTCCCTTGTAGAGGCCGGTATCTCATCGGAAAGCGTATAGCTGTATATCCTGTACATCCCTTCATAGGGATTGTGTAGAGGCTCTCCGCTCTCTATATATTCCTCCGGCTCATAATCAAAGACGGGTCTGATGCCGAAAAGATACAGACCACACCCGACTATGGCAATGATAATAATTAAAACTGGAAGTGCTTTTTTCATAGGCTATACTACCATCTCGTAATCCACGTGATTATGACTTATAAGCGAACCGTCGGCGTAGAGGTCATAGGCCAGCGCCACGGTAAGATGATCCTCAAAGATCCCCACGGCAACCCGGGTGGTACGGACCAGAAAATTAAAGGTCCCCAGCTCAGTGGCCATATCGAAAATACTCGATCCTCCGGCCACAAACTCCATCTCGGCATTGATGGCTCCGCTGCGTCTGAGCCTTATCTTCCTTGGGGATATCTCCATGGTGTCGATAGTATCGGAGTCGTTGTCCCGGTATTTTACCACCTGTAATCCATCCCGCTCATACCATTTGCCGAAGCACTCCCGGGCCTGCTCATCCCTGTGCTTGCCCATAGTCTGGGCGGAATGCATTTTAACGGTTACGTCCTTGCTATTTATCATAGTTTTTAATGATCCGCCTTACGGAATCTACCTGATTCTGGAGGTGAGTATGCATCATTCTCTTAACGAAGTCCACGTCTTTCTTCTTTAAACCCTCTATGATGGAAAGATGCTCTTTGATCAGAGTGTCGTAATTCTTTTCCTCCCTGACATATTCGAACCTGAACCGGTACATCTGCTCCTTTAAGTTATCCACTATGGATAAAAGCCTGGGATTGTCGGCCGCCTCATAGATGATACTGTGAAAATCTTCATCAGCCTCTACTATGGCCTTAGGGTCATCCGATGCTATAGCATTTTTGAAAGCCTCCATGGATGCCAAAAGCTTCTCCACGATCTCATCATTGATATTCTTGCATGCCTTTTGCGCAGCCAGTCCGTCCAGAGCCTCCCTTACCTCCAGGACATCGGACAGGTCCTTTTCCGTCATCCGGGCAACCTGTGCTCCGCGCCTGGGAATGGTGATGGCCAAGCCCTCTTTTTCCAAAAGCCTGATTGCTTCACGCACCGGCGTACGGCTCACGCCAAGCTTCTCCGCCAGATGGATCTCCATCAGCCTGTCTCCAGGCGACAGCTCGCCTTTTAGTATGAGATCTCTTAAGGTCAAAAACACCTCATCCCTGAGGGGCAGATATGAATCAGCATCAAGTGAAAAACCATTCCCCATAAATCTCTCCTGTCTGTGTCAGCCCACCATCTGTGTGACACGTAAAAAAGAACAAAGACCTCTTTTCTCCAGATCCGAAATGCACTCTTCGGCGCCGGTCTCATCCTCAAAAAGTCCAAACACCGTGGGGCCGCTGCCCGTCATGAGTGCTCCATAAGCGCCGGCTTCGAGCATCATGTACTTGATCTCCAAGATCTCGGGCACATCGCTTGTAGTCACAAGCTCCAGAACATTACCGAGCTTACCACCGGCAGCCCTCCAATCCCCTGCCTCTATGGACTGTAAAAGACCGTCTATATCCGGATGCACATATTCCCCAATGGCATCCAGCCGGCCGTATATCCCCGCCGTGGAGACCTCCACATCGGGCTTTGCTATCAAAAGATACGGCATCGTTCCCTTTGGATGAACAGGCTTAAGCACCTCTCCGATCCCCTGGCAAAGGGCAGTCCCACCATCTATACAAAAGGGTACGTCCGCACCTACCTTCACTCCGATATCTATAAGCTGCTGTGATGACAGTCCCAGTTCAAAAATCTCATTGGCTCCCTTAAGGACAGCAGCCGCATCGGTGCTGCCTCCCGCCATACCTGCCGCCACCGGATTATTCTTGATAAGATGGATGTCCATCCCCAGAGGCATTTTTACTTCATCGGCCAGAAGCTTCGCAGCCTTGACACAGAGATTGTCGCTGTCCTCCAGCCTCTTATCCGTGCAGGTAAAA
>CAMOFS010000107.1 GCA_946613735.1 uncultured Lachnospiraceae bacterium
CATTTACAGTAATCTCCTATAAGATCCTTCGCTTCGTTCAGGATGACTACTTTGTCATTCTGAGGGCGTAGCCCGAAGAATCTTTTTAAAATAAACCGGTAATCTTACCTTCATCATCCACATCAATATGATAGGCAGCAGGATCCTTGGGAAGTCCCGGCATAGTAAGCATATCACCAAGGATGGCTACAACAAAGCCGGCTCCGGCACTGGGATAAACCTCCCTTACGGTGATGGAATAATCCGTGGGACGTCCCAGCTTCTTGGGATCGTCAGAAAGTGAATACTGGGTCTTGGCCATACATACGGGATAATCCCCCATACCAAGCTCTGTCAGGCGTTCAAGCTCACGCTTGGCTGCGGGCAGATAATTGATCTCGGAAGCACCATAGATCTCCTTTGCGATCCTCTCGATCTTATCAGTAAGTGAAAGCTCATCCTCATAGAGCATCTTAAACTCACTCTTTTTATTTTCAAGGGTGTCGATCACCTCTTTTGCCAGAGCCTCTCCGCCCTTGCCGCCTTTTTCAAAGACCTCGGAAAGTGCAAACCTGCAGCCCTTGTTTTTACAGAAATCCTCCACATACTTACGCTCTGCATCAGTGTCGGTAAAGAAGGAATTCAATGCCACAACAATGGGCACACCGTACTTCTGAAGGTTTTCAATATGCTTCTCAAGATTTACAATACCGGCCTTTAAGGCATCCAGGTTTTCATTACCAAGGTCAGCCTTTGCAACACCACCATTGTACTTAAGAGCTCTGATGGTGGCAACCAGAACCACCGCATCAGGTGTCAACCCAGCCTTACGGCACTTGATATCAAAAAACTTCTCGGCTCCAAGATCAGCACCGAAGCCCGCCTCGGTAACACAGATATCGGAAAGCTTCATAGCTGCCTTAGTAGCCCTAACTGAGTTGCAGCCGTGAGCAATATTGGCAAAAGGACCGCCGTGAACGATGGCGGGTGTATGCTCTAAGGACTGGATCATGTTGGGTGCGATGGCATCCTTTAAAAGTGCCGTCATAGCTCCAACAGCATTGAGATCCTTTGCCCTGACCGGCTTTCTGTCAAAGGTGTAGGCCACGATGATCTCACCTAAACGCTTTTTAAGATCAGCAAGATCGCTGGCCAGACAAAAGATGGCCATGATCTCAGTAGCCACAGTGATCACGAAATGATCCTCTCTAACCATGCCATCTGACTTAGCTCCCAGTCCTATGACAATATTCCTGAGAGCACGGTCATTCATATCTTCGCAGCGCTTCATAACCACCTGTCTGGGATCGATGCCCAGCTCATTGCCCTGCTGGATATGGTTGTCCAAAAGTGCTGCCAAAAGGTTATTGGCCGCTGTAATTGCGTGGAAATCTCCGGTAAAGTGTAGGTTCAGGTCCTCCATGGGTACTACCTGAGCAAACCCGCCGCCTGCAGCACCGCCCTTCATGCCAAAGCAAGGCCCAAGGGATGGCTCTCTAAGTGCCAGCACAGCGTTTTTCCCCAAAAGATTAAGGGCATCTGCCAGACCGATACTGGTAGTGGTCTTGCCTTCACCCGCCGGAGTAGGATTTATCGCTGTCACTAAGACCAGCTTTCCGTCCTCTTTGGAGTCCAGCTTTTTCATCAATTTCTCAGAAAGCTTTGCTTTGTACTTGCCATAGGGCTCAATATCATCTGCGCTGATCCCTACCTTTGCCGCCACCTCAGCAATAGGCAGCTTCACATTTTCCTGTGCGATCTCGATATCCGATTTCATAATTACCTCCATACATAATACATACACTCTGTGAGGACAGACATGAGGCCTGAAGTATGCTTTCGAAGACCTTTAAGCGAGAGCGGCTCCGAATACACTTTGTATGTCCGTTGGCCTCACGACTTTAGGAGTGAGGACTTTACGGACATTCAACGGGATGAGGTGAAGCGGAGCGGGTCTCGAAAGTATGCTTCAGGCCTCATGTCTGTCCGGATTACAACTGTTCCTGTAATTGAGAGAACTGCTCTAAGGTAAGCAGCACCTGCCTGGGCTTGGTGCCCTCCTCGGGCCCCACAACTCCGGCATCCTCAAGCTGGTCCATAATACGTGCGGCACGATTGAACCCCACGCGGAAATACCTCTGCAGCATTCCAATGGACCCCTTTTGCTTTTCTATGATAAGCTGTGCAGCATCCGCAAAATACTCATCCCTGCCATCACCCGGCTGCTCATCAACGCTGCCTGATGCCTGAGATGAAGAGGAGGATGTCCCCTCTGCATTGGCGGTGATCTGCCTGCTTATGTCCTCATCATAGGTAGTCTCGCCCTGCCCCTTGATAAACTCGGTGACACGCGCCACCTCATCATCGGAAACAAAAGCACCCTGTACTCGAAGAGGCTTGGTAAAGCCCTGGGGATAGTATAGCATATCGCCCTTTCCCAAAAGCTTTTCTGCACCTATCATATCTAAAATAGTGCGGCTGTCAACACCCGATGTAACAGCAAATGCTATACGTGATGGCATGTTGGCCTTGATGAGTCCGGTGATGACATTTACAGAGGGCCTCTGGGTGGCGATGATAAGGTGGATCCCCGCCGCTCTTGCCAGCTGTGCAAGTCTGCAGATCGCCTCCTCCACTTCACTTGAGGATACCATCATCAGATCTGCCAGCTCATCTACTATCACTATGATCTGAGGCATCCTGGCAGCTGCCACCTCTGATCCATCATTGAGCTTGATATGTCCTTTTTTGATCTTGCCGTTATAGCCCGCCATATCCCTGACACCACTCTCCGCAAATTTCTGATAGCGGTCAGTCATCTCATGGACAGCCCATTGTAATGCTCCCGATGCCTTTTTGGGATCAGTCACAACCGGGATCAAAAGATGGGGAATACCGTTATAGACAGAAAGCTCCACCACCTTGGGGTCGATCATGATGAACTTGACCTCATCGGGCTTGGCCCTGTAGAGAATACTCATGATAATGGTATTGATACATACCGACTTACCCGAGCCGGTACTTCCGGCTATCAAAAGATGGGGCATCTTGGCTATATCCGAGATGATAACATTTCCACCAATGTCACGACCGGCTGAAAATGCGATCTTTGACTTATTGGATGAAAATGCTTTATCCTCAATAAGCTCCCTGATAGAGACCATGACCGTACTCTTGTTGGGAACCTCAATACCAACTGCGGACTTGCCCGGGATGGGTGCCTCGATACGGATATCTGCTGCAGCCAGATTGAGCTTGATGTCATCCGACAGATTGGTGATACGGGATACCTTGACTCCGGGCGCGGGCTCCAGCTCGTATCTGGTGACTGTGGGTCCACAGCTTACGTCTGTAATCTTTACCTCTACACCGAAGTCGGCGAGTACCTTCTGAAGCTTGTTAGCGGTCTCCATAAGGCTTTGCTCGGTGTTGCCGTTTTTATTGCCCTTTGGCAGATCCAAAAGATCCGTGGAAGGAAGGATGTAAGGCTTTTCGGGTGCCTTTTTCTCCTCTATCTCCTTGGAGATGTCCTCGGCTGATACCGGTGCTACCTCTTCCTTGGGCTTGGGCTCCGACACGGCTGATACAGGCTCAGGGATCACAGGCTCGGGCTCAGGCTCAGGGATCACAGGCTCAGGGATCACAGGCTCAGGCTCCGGCTCATATACAGGTTCCGGCTCATATGCCGGTATAGAGTCTGGTATTGGCTCCGGCTCAGGGGATGAAAGAGATTCTTCGGGCTGTGCCCTCAGAATGACATTGATGTTTTGATCATCAAAACCTGCGGCATCCGACGTGGTCTCAAGCACCGATGATGACGCTGTATCAGAGGTAAGTGATACTCGGTTAACTGTCTCTATCTCACGATTGGCGTTATACATGTTGATGTGGATCTCGTTAACCTCATCCGAGGGGGAATTGTCAGTATTGATCGTAGTATCAGGCAGAGGCTCCTTTTGAGCTTTAGACTTTTCCTCCGGTCCATCATCAGCCTTCTCTTCAGCCCGGGCCTTAGCCCTTTCTTCCCTTTCGATAGCAAGCTGTGTCAGTCGCTCTTTACTTGCCTGCCGCCTTTCCTCTCTTATCCTTTCACGCTTTGCACTGTCAGCAGCATAACGCTGACCCTTTTTGTGAAGGTATAAAAAGGTCTTGGTCTCGGTTATTAGCACTAGTGATATGATCATAAGTATCACATCTATGACATAGGCACCCACTATCCCAAAAGCCTTTACCAAAACAAGGGCGATGGCACCGCCGAAAAGGCCGCCTCCCAGCTTGTCATCATAGCCTATATGAAAGGCCGGGATAGGTCCGATGGCATTGGACTTGTGGATGAAAAGCTCAATAAAGGTTAGCAGGAACAAAAGTAAGGAAAGCGCCGATAAAAGCTTTGCCGTAGCAATGGTATTTTTTATATTGGATACCATAAAAAATGTGCCGGCAAGGATCATAAAAGGAAATACATATGCCAGCACACCAAAAAGCCCAAAGAAAAAGCGACAGATCATATCTCCAACTGTGCCACCAAAGCCGAAATTGCCGATGCAAAGCAGGATGGAAACCAGAAGTGATATCCACAGAAAAACCTCCAGCTGCATCCTGGTAGGCTCAAAGGACTCCCTCTCTGCCACTTTTTTTACTTCAGCCTTAGATGACTTCTTTGCCGTATTATCTGCCCTTTTATTCGCACTTGACGAGCCGGAGGTCTTTCTCCGGCTCGTCGTAGTGTTTTTGCTCTTAGTATTCGATTTTGTATTTTTCTTCGCAGACTTACTTGCTGCCATATAAAAATTACCTACCTAAAGATTATGTCTCGTCTCCAATCAGATACTTGTAGAGGCCCTCATACTTGAACTTGGATGCAGACCAGGAGTAGTCCTTCTGCATGCCGCGCTCCACCATCTTGTTCCACTTGGTACGGAGTACGAAGTAGATGTACTTGGAATAGTTGATGGTGTTAAGAAGCTCGTCCCCATTGTAGTTGGAGAATGAGAAGCCGTCGCCCACATTCTCATATTCGTTGAAGGGAATAACTGTATCCTTGAGGCCGCCGGTCTCACGTACAATGGGCACTGTGCCATATCTGAATGAGATCATCTGTGTCAGTCCGCAGGGTTCAAATCTGGAAGGAACCAAAAATGCATCCGAAGCCGCATACAGCTTCCTGGCCAGGTCATCGGAATAGCAGATGTTGGCTGATACCCTGTCGGGATACTTCCATGCATAGTGCCTGAACATATTCTCATAACGGCTCTCACCGGTACCAATGACTACAAGCTGGGTATTGTCATCCACGATACCCTCCATGCAGTAATTGATCAGGTCAAGACCCTTTTGATCAGTAAGGCGGCTGACAAGACCAATCATATACTTTTTCGGATCCACCGCCAGATCCAGATCCTCCTGAAGTCTGGTCTTGTTGGTCTTTTTGTTCTGACGGAAATTGTTGACACCGTACTGCTTGTAGACACTCATATCAGTCTGGGGATCATAGGTGATATAGTCTATGCCATTAAGGATACCCTGCATATCAAAATGCCTGGATCCTAAAAGGCCATCCAGTCCCTCACCATAGTAAGGAGTCTGGATCTCATCCGCATAAGTGGGTGAAACCGTGGTAATGTAGTCAGCATATACCAGTCCGCCCTTTAACATATTACCTGTCTTATTGCACTCCAGCTTGTCGGGAGTGAATAGATCCATAGGCAGTCCCGACAGTCCCTGAAGGGTCTTCACATCCCATACACCCTGGAACTTGAGATTGTGGATGGTCATGATGGACTTGATGCCCCAGAAGAAAGGATTGGCCTGGAACTCAGTCTTGAGGTAAACAGGTATAAGACCTGTCTGCCAGTCATGACAGTGGATAAGATCAGGCTTGAAATCGATGACCGGGAGCATGGAAAGCACTGCCTTGTCGAAGAAGGTGAACTTTTCCATGTCGTATCTGGTATCACCGTAGGGATAAAAGCATTCAAAGTACTCCAGGTTGTCAATGAAGTAATAGGTGATACCGAAGTACTCATACTCCATGATACCTACATATTTTTCTCCGATATAAGGACCACAGCCCATATTGAAGTTTGCAACAAACTTGAAGTTGTCGCGGAACTGAGGAGGTATACAGGTGTAGTTGGGAAGTACTACCCTGATGTCCCAATCTTCCTTGAAAAACTCCTTGGGAAGCGCGCCTACAACATCTGCAAGACCCCCTGTCTTGACAAAAGGAACGCATTCACTTGCTGCAAACAAAATTTTCTTTTTCATAGTTCCCCCTCT
>CAMOFS010000108.1 GCA_946613735.1 uncultured Lachnospiraceae bacterium
GCTGTCATCCTGAGGGCGTAAGCCCGAAGGATCTTATTTTCTTTTCTCCAGTTCCTCACATATATGATCGTATGTGGCTTCGTCCAGAGTATACTTTTTCTTGTAGATCAGATATGATGCGATCATCATCACTGCTGAGAGGATGACCATCACAAACAGCAGGCCGTCGGTCTGAGCACTGTCTACGTTGGTGAGCACCTTGTCGATGGCTTCCAGCTTTTGCTCCTCGGTAATAGCTCCGGATGCGGCCTGGTTTTCAAAGCCAGATATCTGGTTGGTGTATTCCGTCACTCCAAATGCCATATAGGTAAGGGAGGTGATCATTACCAAAAGAGCCGAGGACATCTTGGTCAAAAACGGTCTCAGGGAAGCAATGATAGCCTCGTCCCTGGTGCCGAACTTGTACTCGTTGTACTCGACGGTATTGAGGATGGAGATCATCATGATAAGGTAGTATCCGTACTGACCAAAGCTGCCCAGCATGTATCCTATGGTAAGCACCCAGAAGCCTGCCGTGGAGCTGCCCATACCTCTGGAGATGATCATCATCACGTACCCAAACATGGACAGTCCTAAAAGAACGGTCATTAGCTTTACGCGGCCCAGCTTTTTAACTATCATGGGATAAAATATCATAAGAAAGGCTGTAGCTGACATACCTACCAGGGTAAAGGTGGAATAGAGACCGCCCCTGTATCCGTAAAGGAAGTAGATATAGGTGCTGCCCAAACCGCCTACCACGATCATGCTTCCCGTCTCCTGGATCAAAAATACCAGTGAGATCCAAAGCAGCTGGTCGTTACCGGTGATGGTGGATAAAATGCGCTTGAAGGAAAGTGGAGTGGGTGGAAGCTTCATATCGTCCCTGTTTTCCCTGACTCCGAATACTGTAAAGAGCAAAAATGCGGGGGCAAGGATGCCGATGATGATGGACATATAACCGTAGCCGCTGGCTGTGCTGCCGCCCAGTGCCATGGCTCCCGCCGTAAAGAGGGGAATGGCCACGCTGGCAAGGGCATTGCCTATGCCTGCAAAGAGGGTGGCGCGGGAAGTGAAGGTATCCCTGGCACCGCCGTCACGGGAAAGGGCGGGGATCATGCCCCAGTAAGCTATGTCGTTCATGGTGTAGGTAATGGAAAATGCGAAATACGATATGCCGAAGGCAGTGATAAAGGACCAGCCCGTAAGCTTCGTATTGAATAGGAATACTATGACCGCTGTGGTGGATATGGCTCCTGCCACCAGCCAGGGCTTGAACTTGCCGAACCGTGTCCTGGTGCGCTCGATGATATTGCCCATGATGGGGTCATTTAGAGCATCAAAGATCCTGGCAGCCACCATAATGGCGGTAATGGCGCCCAGCTGGGTATTGCTCAGCTCCCTGGTGAACATGATGTAGGTCAAAAGGAACTTGGAGACCAGAACATACACCATGTCGCGTCCCACGGTTCCTAAGGGGAAGCACCAGAGATTCTGCTTGTAGTACTTTTTTTCATTCATTGTAAAATCCCTCCCAAATTATGTGTTGCGGTAAAAACCACTAATGATTTTACTCTTTTTGCAAAGCAGGTACAAGTTTTAATTATTAGCTTGCATTAAGGGGAAGTAAAGAGTAATATCATAGTTAAGTGTTGTATGTATTGGCAGCCACATCTTATGTGGCACGTTTTATTACAGGAGGGGTTATGGCTAAGAAAGAAAAAAAAGTCAAAACTAAGACACAGGGCGGTAAAGCTGGGCTTAACATGCGCAGTACACTATTGATGTACGCTTTGATCCCGCTTATCGTAACGTCTATCACGATCGGTATCGTATCGATCACACAGACCACCCAGCAGATCAAATCACAGACCCATGATTCACTGGTACAGGTTATTGAGAACGTGGGTAGTTCCTTTGATACTATTGCAGCTAAAAACGGCAACCTGCTTATGGGCTATTCCAAGGCTCCTATTGTAAAGCAGGCTATTTTGCATCCTGAGGATGCTGCACTCCAGGCTCAGGCAGAGGCCTATACAGTGGATTTTTTCTCCACTCTCGAAGGCTGGGAGGGCATATATATAGCAGACTGGAATTCCAAGGTGCTCGCACATAGTTCCGACGCTGCCGTGGGTATGGTCCTAAGAGAGGGTGATGCACTTACCGGACTCCAGAACAACATCCTGGCTGCCGACGGTGTATTCAATACAGGTATCATCACTTCACCCGCATCGGGCCAGTTAATAATGTCCATGTATTATCCGGTTATGGATGGAGATACACCCATCGGTTTTGTTGGCTGCGGTACTTATGTCAGCAACGTGGCATCTGCAATATCTGATGTATCAGGATTGGGACTGTCTTCTGCATATATATACTATGTGGACAACAAGGGCACCATGCTCCATCATCCCGATGAGTCTAAGATCGGTAACCCCGTGGAGAATGAGGCGGTCAAGGGACTGGTGGCAGGACTTGAGGCAGGTCAGAGCCCTGATCCCGATGTTATCGTGTACAACTACAAGGGTAAGGTTAAGTACGCTGCTTACTATATCGGTGCTAATGACAGCTACATCGCGGTTCTTACCGCTGACGAGGATGAGGTCCTTAAGGGAGTAGGCCGTATCAGGATGCTCATCATTATCATCTGTATCGTATGTATAGTTATCTTTGCGATCCTCGGTTCACTTATCGAGCGGCTCATATCCGTTCCCCTTATCAAGATCTCCGAGGCACTCGGCAAGCTTGCAGACGGTGACGTTACCGTTGATACAGATGCTCAGTCACATATACATGAGACAAAGAACCTCGTCGCATCCTTCAAGGCACTGCGTGATGCTCTTTCCAACTCCATGCATTCCGTCAAGTCATCTGCTTCTGTTCTTAATAAGGCTATCGTCAGCGTAGATGGCATGACCGGTAAAAATGTGGATTCCGTATCCCAGATCAACTCCGCTATCGGCGAGGTGGCTGACACCTCACAGGCAGTGGCAGAGAATGCTCAGGCTATGGCAGGACGTGCCATTGAGCTGGGCGACAATATCGAGCACCTTAACCACAATGTCAGCACTCTTTACGAGGCATCACAGACTATCAAGAATGCCAACAACGATGCAACTGACTGCATGAAGTCAGTATACGCAGGGGCTAACGAATCTGTTGAGGCCATGACTGATATCACTAATAAGATCACCGAGACCAACAGTGCCATCGGTGAGATCGAGGCAGCAGTACAGGCTATCGAGTCCATCGCTGCGCAGACCAACCTCTTGTCACTGAATGCATCCATCGAGGCTGCCCGTGCAGGTGAAGCAGGTAAGGGTTTTGCAGTTGTGGCTGATGAGATCAGATCTCTTGCTGATTCCTCTGCTGAGTCTGCCAAGGAGATCAAGCTTATCATCGAGAATGTTACCGAGCTTTCCAATGGTACAGTGGAGATGTCCAACCGTGTATTTGATGTGATCAACCGTGAGCAGACTGATATCGATCAGGCTCAGGAGAAGTTCAACGTACTTTCCGATTCCGTGGAGACAGCCATCACCGAGATCAATACCATCAGGGATATGGCTGACAAGCTGGAGGAGATCAAGGACGAGCTTACCAAGTCCACCACCGATCTGGGTGCCATCTCCGAGGAGCTTGGTGCATCTGCCCAGGAGGTTGCGGCTTCCTGTCAGACAGTTACCGAGGCTTGCTCCGATACGCAGAATTCTACCACTGAGATGCGCAGTATCAATGAGGATATGAGTGCAGCCATCGACTTCTTCAAGCTGGGAGAATGATATAATAACAAAAGCCAAAGCACATATGATTACTTGTAGGAGGCCATTGGCCTCCTACAGATTTTTAAGGGGGAGAGTAGCAATGTGGACAAAGGAAACTATCCATAAGACGGTAGAGGATCAGCGAGCATTTTTCAGATCCGACAAGACTCTTGATGTAGAGTTTCGTATCAGGCAGTTAAAGAAACTTAAAAAAGCGGTCCTGGACCACGAGGAAGATCTTAAAAAAGCCTTAGAGGCTGATTTGGGAAGACACGCACTGGAAGCGTATTTTTGCGATATTGGCACGGTGGTATTAGAGACCAATGAGATGATCCATGGCCTGAGAAAATGGGCCAGACCTGAGAGGCATTTTTCGGGGCTTTTGTGCTTTCCCAGCATGACGACCAAGGTATATAAGATGCCCTATGGTACGAGTCTCATCATCAGTCCCTTTAACTTTCCCATACTGCTATCACTGGGTGTGCTGGTGGCGTCCATCGGTGGAGGCAACACTGCGGTCATTAAGACCAGCAGCAAGACTCCCAATTGTACCAGAGCCCTGCAGCAGCTTATTTCGGAGGCCTTTCCTCCGGAGTATATCACTGTCATAGACGGCGGCCATGATGTGGCCGACCTGTGCCTTGAAGAGAGATTTGACAAGATCTTTTACACGGGTTCTCCCCGTGTGGCGAAGCATGTTATGGAGATGGCAGCCAAAAATCTTACCCCGGTTGCACTGGAGCTGGGTGGTGAGCAGGGCAATTTCTGTATCATCAGAAAGGATGCGGATATTAATGATGCCGCCAGAAAGATCGCATTTTTCAAGCTTTTGAATGCGGGACAGATCTGCATCAATATCAACCAGGTGGCTGTGGCAGAAGAGGTGGCCGACCGGTTTTTGGAGGCTCTAAAGAAGGAATTTGACAGACAGATAGGAAAGGCGCTGGAAAACCCTGAGTATCCCAGATTGGTAAGCCGGGCTGCCTATGATAAATGTGAGCAGGAGGCCACGGAGTACGCTGATCGTATCATCTATGGTGGCAACGGGGATCCCAAGACCTGCCGGTATGAGCCCACCATAATATATCCTGTATCACTGGAGGAGAACGTAGTCAATCACGAGCTTTTCTGCCCGTTGCTTCCTGTGGTACCTTTCAAGGACAGCCAGATAGACAGCCTACTTTCGGAGATAGCATCCCGTGAGCATGGGCTGGCGCTGTATGTCTTTACAGACGATGTCAGATGGGCTCTCGACATGATGCAGACCCAGCAGTTCGGAGGCGGCTGTGTCAACGAGGTATGCCTGCATCTTATGGTCAAGGGAGTGCCCTTTGGAGGTACGGGCCACTCAGGCATGGGCGCTTATCATGGCGAGTGGGGCTTCAGGGAGTTCACTCATCCCCAGACCGTACTGGTGGGGAGTAACCACTTCAACCTTTCCCTTAGGGAGCATCCCTATAGCGGTAAGAAAAATGCCTGGAAGGAAAAACTGGTCAGGATTTTTGAAAAGTAGGGATTTTTTGTCACTGTGCTCCTCAGAATATCAGTAGTTTTTGTCATTCTGAGCGAAGCGAAGAATCTTTTTACATTTTTTACACCTGTGTGCCTGCTACCTCTACGGGGAAGGCTGGATAGATATTATAAGTCCGCAGAAAAGCAGTTAAAGGAGGATTAGAGATGACAAAGCCAGTCTTTAAGATCGTTACCGGATTGTTGTTTTTTTCCATGATTTTGGGAGGCTGCAAAGCAGCGAAAGTGAGTGAAAATAGTTCAGAAAGCTCTTCTGCAGAGACTTCTGCTGCTGAGCCTGCGGAAAGCACAGGCCCGGATGAAAAAGAAGCTGTTACGGAGGAAAGCCCTGAAAGTGATGCATTTTACATTTCTCCCATTACGGATGAGATATTTGCCCGGATAGAGGGAAAATCATTCAAGGAAGACTGCACCCTGCCAAGGGAAGACCTGCGATACCTACATGTTTTGCACAAGGACTTGGAGGGAAATGAGCATGAAGGGGAGATGATAGTAAACAAGCACATCGCAGAGGATGTTTTGGATATTCTAAAGCAACTTTATGAAGCGGATTATCCAATTGAAAAGATCCGCCTGGTAGATGAGTATGATGCGGATGATGAGACATCCATGGAAGACAACAACTCATCCGCCTTCAATTTTAGGTTTATTTCTCATACAACAAGAGTCTCAAAGCACGGCCTGGGGTTGGCAGTGGATATCAATACCCTTTACAATCCCTATACAAAAGTCGTGGACGGAGAAAGGATCATAGAACCCATCACTGGAGAACCGTACCTTGATCGTGATGCAGACTTCCCTTATAAAATCGATGAAGACGATCTGTGTTACAAGCTCTTTACGGAAAAAGGATTTGAATGGGGAGGCGCCTGGGAAGATCGAAAGGATTATCAGCACTTTGAGATTCCGGACGAAAAAATAGCAGAATGGTACCCGGGAAATGTAGAATAGTTATTTTTTTCTACATAT
>CAMOFS010000109.1 GCA_946613735.1 uncultured Lachnospiraceae bacterium
CTACACGCTTGTTGCCCTCTTTGAAGTTGGCAATAGCTGCTGCGTAAACATCCTCCATGGTCTTCTCATTACCATAGTTGTCCTGAAGTACTGCAGACTTAGCAACATCCTTCTTAGCAGCTGTTGCCTTTGCAGAAGCCTTCTTTGCAGCGGTAGTAGCCTTAGCAGCTGTCTTCTTAACAGACTCAGAAGCCTTCTTTGCTGTAGACTTTGCAGTTGTCTTCTTAGCAGTTGTAGTCTTCTTTGCAGCAGCCTTCTTTGCTGCGGGCTTCTTCTCAGCAGCCTTCTTTACAGACTCAGCAGCCTTCTCAACGTTCTTCTTGATAGACTCGCCAGTCTTCACAACAGACTCCTTAGCCATCTCTGCAAGCTCAGCTGCTGTCTTCTTTGTATCAGCAGAAGCTGTTGTAGCGGTCTTTTCCTTATTAGCGTCCATATTAATTAATCTCCTCTCCGTATGACCCATGCCATACATCTAATTACTATTTACCCAAAAGCAATTATACACAATCATAAAAAAAAATCAAATAGTAATTTTGTTAATTTATGCAATTTTTCATATTTGCGTTTTGTAAAAATTATACTAAAACTTCAGGTGGGATTCCAGGACCGAAAAAAAGCTGTCAGTCTCTATTCCCTGGTCGGTGATCTCAAGCTGATCCCAGAACTCTTTGTCCAGCTGTGAGTCATACTCCTCATACTGTTCCTTGATGATATTATCTATAACCTCTTCTTTTCGTTTTGTGACTATGGATGCCTTGTTGGCCTCTGATAATTCGTCATCATATTTGTCAACACACATGACAAAATAATAACCTCCGGGACCGTCTATCTGTGATGATATCTCCTCATCATCCAGAGAGAACATCTTGTCCTCCACCGCCTCGTCGTAGGTACCTCTCCCAAAGGATAACAGTCCCGTGTCACCCTCTCCGTAGGTTGTTAAAAGTGACATGAAATCCTTGCCGTCCTTCAGTCCCTTTTTAACCTTTTTTGCATCGGCCTCATTGGAAGTAAAAAGCACATAGGCATCCATGATGCGTGCCTCATCCTCACTTACCTCCTCATCCACCTGATTCATAAGTGCTGCATAGACCTTCATTGCCGTGGCATAATGGATATACATCTCATAGATGTCATCCCTGCCTGCTCCAAAGTATTCCTTTTCCGTTTCGGAAAGGGACTCATAATATTCGTCAGCCGCATCTGATACCCTGGACTGCTCGATATCGTTGAGCTCCACGTCATGATCCTGGGCATAGATATCAAGAGTGTATACACGGGTCAGATGTCCCAGCACACTTTTTTTTACCCCTTCCTCCAAAGCACCGGTAGGATACTCGTCGGACCAGAGGCTGATATCACCCACTATGCCATAGAGGTTCTTTGCATTGGCAAGATACACATAGGCTTCTGATTTGGGGCAGGCCATATTGCCGATGGAAAACACATTGAATACTCCTGGGCCGCCTCCGAACCTTATGGTCTTTTCCCCCATGGAACAGCCGGTGATCAAAATGGAGGCCGCCACGCAAAGGGAAAGAAAAATGCTTATCCTTTTTTTCATACATCAACCCTCAACAATAAGATATCTGCCGTCGCCAATGGGGAAGACCTCTTCCAGCCTGAGTATCTGATCATCGGAAAGATCAGAGGCATCCATCTCGTCCCTGACATATTCGATAACATCATTTTTGTCATCACAGACTATGGCACACACATCCTCTAAAAAAAACTGTGCCTCCTCTTCCGTTTCGGCCACGGGCTCAGGGAAGAGCTTGAGCTGAGATCTTAAAAAAGCCTGAATCGTAAGATCATCATATTCCATAAATGTACCTCGTGTTTGCCGGCTGCACCGGCTGTATCTATGCATCCAAAACCCGGCTTTGTCTCAGTCAAAAGCCTGTGCTTATATTACCACTTCGGTGTTTAATGCGAAAGAGTATATTATCCTTTCGGTGACTTTTTTTGAAAAGCCGCGGGACAGGGCATCTGCATAGAGCTCCATCTGTTTTTTGTATCGGCCTATCAGGGTGTCCGCTTCTGATACGTGGTCGGTCTTGTAATCCACCAGGATGATATCATCCCCCTCCACGAAGTAAGCGTCTATTATTCCCTGTACCAAAAGGGTCGGGGCATCCTCCCCCGAGGGCAGCTTTTCATCAGGATAGTACTCGCCTAAAAGGCTCTTCGGGTCATCACCCATTACAAAGGGCTTTTCCCTGAACAGCCACCCGCCTGCTGCCGCAGCACTCATACGGCTACAAAGGGGTGATGACAAAAATGCCTCAAGCCTGTCCCTGTCCAAAAGAGCTGCCTGCTCTTCACTCATATGTCCTTTTTTTATCATAAGCTCGATCTGTGAAGCCACTGCATCCTCATCCGAAGCCTTAGTAAAGTCAAAATGCTCCATGAAAAGATGCATCATGGTACCGCGGAGTGCACCTTCATTGACACCCTCACCGGAGTCAAAGCCCATGCCTGCATCAGCCGTCTCACCTGCATCAAAGCCCATGCCTGCACCAGCCGTCTCACCTGCATCAAAACTCACGCCTGCATTAGTTCCCTCCCTTACAATCGGGGCTGCATCCTTTTCATACCAGCCTTCCATGGATCTGTGTTTGAGTTCCGACACACTGTATTTTGCCTTGAAGGAAACCTCTGCCTCGGGATATGTAAAGTCCCGGTATGTGTCGTAGGCATCCAGCACCCCATCATCATCCCCGGATGAAAGCACCATTATGTCTTCCTTCGATGCCACCTTTTTGATCTCGCTTTCGGTCTCGTCAAAGACCAGTTCCCCGGCGGTAAACCTTTTTACCTTAACATCACTGTTTCCGGAAAAAATAGATGGATACAAAAAGTCTCCATAACAGCGGGCACTTATCCTGTCAAAATAGGTAAGCTTTCTATCCTTATATTTTTCAAAGTCCTCCTTGTCGTCAAAGGTGCCCGTGATGATAAGCTTTTCCTTGGCACGGGTAAGAGCAACATAGAGGATCCTCATCTCCTCTCCAAGCATATCCGCCGTGATCCGATCCGACAGATATGACCTGTACAGGTAGCCGGTCTTTATCCTCCGCTTTGTCTCGATATCCTCCAATGCCAGTCCGTGGGCAGATGATAAGACCATGGTGCCGGATGCATCCGACATATTGAACTTCTTTTTTATACCGGATAAAAAGACAACCGGGAATTCCAACCCCTTGCTCTTATGGATTGTCATAATGCGGATGGCATCGTCTTCCTCACCGATAAGATCCGCCGTACCCACATCCTGGTTGTATTTTTTCAGCTGGCGGATGTAGTTTACGAATTTGAAGCAGCCACGAAAGCTTGTCTTTTCAAAGTCCACAGCCATATCGATAAGACGGTCGAGGTTTGCCGCCCTAAGCTCTCCTCCCGGAAGTGCACGCACGTATTCCTGATATCCGGTCTCGTTGTATATCATCTGCAAAAGCTTGTGGATGGGAGTGTCACTTATAAGCTTCCTGTATCTATCTATGAATTCCAGAAAACGTCCGTGCTTTTCTCCACCCTCGTAGGAGAATACAAGTCTGTAAAAGGGAGTATCCCTGTCACTTCCCCTGATGATGGCAAGCTCTTCATTGGTAAAGGAAAAGATGGGCGACCTCATAAGGGCAGCCACCGGTATATCCTGTCTGGGGTTGTCCAAAACGGATAAAAGGGAAAGCATGGTGTCCACCTCGATGGTGTCAAAATATCCGGTCTCATCCGTTACATGGGCGGGCAGTCCAAAGGACATGAGTGTCTCCATAAGCTCCGTCCCCCTGCCCTTTACACCACGAAGCAAGATTACAATGTCGGAATACCTAAGGGGTCTGTGACTTTTAGTCTCCTTGTCAAAGACCAAAAAGTCCTTCATAAGCGCTTTTATCCGGGTGGCTATCATGCGTCCCTCAGCATCAAAGCCCTTCACTCCCAGCTCCTCGTCAATATCCTCATCATCCTTTTTTGCCAGCAGAAGCTCGGTGGAATAATCCACCTGCGAGGCCGGCAGAAGATATTCAGCCCCAAACTTGAGACTGGCCGCCTCATCATAGTCCACTCCGCCCACACTCTTATCCATAATGGGGGCAAAAATGGCATTTACGCTTTCTATGACCTCACGCCTGCTCCGGAAGTTTTTATCTAAGTCTATCCTCTGCTGTTTGGAATCCTCCAGTGAAAAGCTCTCATATTTCCCCGCAAAGATCTCCGGTCTGGCCTGCCTGAAGCCGTAGATGCTCTGCTTGATATCACCCACCATGAAGTAGTTATTGTCTCCACTATCCTCCTTGGAAATAGTTCTAAGGATCGTCTCCTGCAGGTAGTTGGAATCCTGGTACTCGTCAATTAAAACCTCATCATAAAATTCCCTCAGCTCAAGGGCCGTCTCAGTAGGCTCCTTTGTCTCGGGATCGATAAGGATATCCAGCGCCAGATGCTCCACATCGGGAAAATCAAAAACATTCTTTTCCTGCTTCTTTTCCATGAACCTGCGGCTGTAATCTAAGGTAAGCTCCACCAGGGTCTCTACATTATCACCGACCCGAAGCATGGCTTCTATGGCCTCAGTGCGGCTTTGGAAAAGCATGCGTCCGGACACCTTTGCCATGATATCCTTGTAACCATCCCTTTTTGCCTTCACCCTGTCCTTAAAGCCGTCCACCGGCTCATCAAACCTCTTGGTGGATAGCCTCTCAAAGGAAAGGCCGGATGCTGCCATCCTAAGCTCGTCAAAGGTGTTCATCCCCACCAGTGTCCCCAGCCTGTCCACATCCGAGGCTACAGCAGCCTCATAGGGACAGCCCGGCATCTCGGTTCTTATATAACGCAGATTTTCGGAGGCCATATCATAGGCATCGGCTATAAGCCTTCGCGCCTCGGCTGTGATCTTGTCAAGCCACTGGGGATCCCCACTCTTTTCATCCCAATCCCTGCATCTTAAGTAGTCGGATAAAAGTCCCCCAAGCCACTCCTCGGGCCAGGGCGCCGCTGAGGCCGAGCGATAGAGATCCAGTATCATATTGCAGATGGAATCATCCCGGTTCCTTACATTGTAGGTGTCGATAAGCCTCTTAAAGGCAGGCTCTCCGGCGGCATAGTATTCCTCCATCATCCCGTCCATCACCTCGGAGGATAAAAGGGATAGCTCCCTGGCATCGCCGATGCGAAAATCAGGCTCCGCCCCCACCTTGTGGAAGTAGTTCTTTAAAAGATCGTTACAGAAGGCATCTATTGTTGTGATCTTAGCATGGAAGACAAAGGATGCCTGCCGCATGAGCCTCTCGTTTTCCGGATCCTTTTTTTGAGCCTCATCAATGGCGGTGCGGATCTTCTCACGCATCTCCCTGGCGGCAGCCCGGGTAAAGGTCACCACCAGGATCCTGTCAATATCCACCGGATCCTTTTCGTCAGTGATCTTTTGGATTATCCTCTCCACCAGCACAGTGGTCTTGCCTGAGCCGGCAGCGGCGGATACCAGGATATCCCTGTTTCTCAGCTCTATTACTTTTTTCTGTTTTGGGGTAAAATCGCTCATGACGACAGATCCTCTTTCATGGCTGCTATTATCTCGTCCTTTTTGCCCAGGGGTGACAGGATGTTGTACTCATACCCGGGCAGTCCCACATCGAATCCGCATACGGATCTGTACTGACAGTAAGTGCAGGCATTTTTATCCTTTGTGCGGTAGGGATCCACATCTATCCTTCCGGATATCATGTCCTCCCCGGCTCTTCTTACGGTAAGCTTGACATGCTCACTCATTACCTTCATATCAGCTTCGCTGACGATATCACTGTGGGCTGAGAAGCCACCGTCCCTTTTTATATCAAGCTTTGCCACCTCAGACTTATATGAGGTCTTGTTTGCGATTGCCTCTGCCGCTTTTTCGTCCAGAGTAGCTACCACCTCATTATCATCCCTGATACTTCCGGTGGGACGAAGCTTATCCATCATCATGCCATTAAGATCAGCCTCGGATACATCCATTTTTGCCTCGATGAGTGGATCATCGATATGGTAATAGAAAAATGCTGCCGGTACTATCTGCTTATCGGGCTGCTTTTGTTGCATTCCCTCTATGGTGGCATTCATATAAAACACCAGCTGTATCTGTAGACCGTAATACATGGACATATAATCAAGAGCCTTGTTGCCTGACTTGTAGTCCACTATCTTGACAAGTTCCCTGCCATTTTTTTCACAGGTATCTATGCGGTC
>CAMOFS010000110.1 GCA_946613735.1 uncultured Lachnospiraceae bacterium
ATAAGCTTGGCCTCGTCGGCGTATTTGTGTTCAAAAAATCGCATCTGCTCCAGGCGCTCGCGCTCAGCCTGCAGTTTTTCCTCAGTCATAATCTATCCTCTTAAAGATTCTTCGCTTCGCTCAGAATGACAAAAATGCTCAGGATGCCCCATTGTCATTCTGAGGGCGTAGCCCGAAGAATCTTCTTACCTTGCATGCTCCCCATAGTAATCGTGGTCGAGTACGCAGATCTCATTGAAGGGGTAGATGCGCACCCAGGCGCGGCCCACTATGTCATCACGCTTGATGTTGCCCACGTCATTGAAGCGGCTGTCCTCACTTCCGTTCCTGTTGTCACCCATGACAAAGTACTCATCATCTCCGAGAGTGATGGGCTCTGCTGCCCGGCCGGGGTTCATGATGGTGGCCAGACCGTATTTTTCCTCCAAAAGCTCGCCATTTATGAAGATGTTGCCCTCAGCATCTATATACACCGTCTCTCCGGGGAGACCTATGATACGCTTGATGTAATAGGTGGGCTTGGTAGCGTACTTGTAAGGGAAGATAATGATGTCAAATCTCTCGGGATCATTGAAACGGTAGGATATCTTTTCCACGATGAGATTGTCACCGTCGGAAAGGGTGTCCTCCATGGATGATCCGGAGACCATGGTACGCTGTCCCACAAAATGCAGGATCAAAAAAGTGATGACGAATATTACCAGGATATAGGTCACCAGCTGGATGATCTCATTTATAAGGGAGGGTTTTTGCTCCTGATCCTCCGGCATGATGGCTTCTTTGGTGTTCATTTCCTTGTCCATTTTATTCTCCTTTTAAAGATTCTTACGGGCGCTCCAGTGAGAGTCTGCCCATCCTTCCATTTTTAATATCATCCAGTATCAGTCTGGCGGCCCTGGAGTAATCCGCCTCGCCGCCGGCCCTTATAATGTGTCTCTTTTCTGCCACATCATAGATCATGGCCACCCCGTCATCCGATTCCGTGATGCCGTAATGCTCTGAGAGCATCCCGGGGTACCTGTCCGCCAAAACCTTAGTCATCTCAAGGGCCAGCTCGTCATTGTCAAAAACCTCGGTTCTGATGGCACCCAGTGCCGCCAGGTACTGGCCCACCCTCCTGTCCTCGAACTTGGGCCAGAGTATGCCGGGTGTATCCAAAAGCTCCAGATCCTTTTTTAACCTGATCCACTGCTTGCCCTTTGTCACTCCCGGGGTGTTGCCTGTCTTGGTGGCGGCATGCCCCGCATAGGAATTGATAAAAGAGCTCTTGCCGATATTGGGGATACCCACCACCATGGCTCTGATGGGGCGGTTTTTGATCCCGCGCTTTTTATTGCGTTTGCGTTTTTCCTTACATGCCTCCTCCACGGCAGCATCCACGCGCTTTACGTCGCTTTTTTTACGGGCATCCAAGGCCAGCGCCACCATGCCCTTTTCCCTGAAATACGAAAGCCACTCCTCAGTTATCTTATCGTCACTTAAGTCCCTCTTGTTGAGAAGCAAAAGCCTGGCCTTGCCCGCACCCAGGTTGTCGATCTCGGGGTTGCGGCTGGCAAGGGGGATCCTGGCATCCAAAAGCTCGATGATCAGGTCGATGACCTTGATATCCTCCTTCATCTGCCGAATGGCCTTTGTCATATGTCCGGGGTACCACTGTATCTCCATCAGTACACCAATCCTATCCTGTTTTTACCCACCATGAACCAGGCGGACCCCATAATGTCCTCCCGGTGGATATTACCTATGGTCTCATACCGGCTGTCCTCGGAGTTGTTGCGGTTATCGCCCATGACAAAATACTCATCATCCTCCAGGGTGATCTCCGAGGCAGCGAGCCCGGCTTCCACTATGCTCTCCGTATCTGCCTTGTCATGAAAGGCCTCGCCATTTACATAGATCCGCCCGTTTTTCACCTGAACCGTATCCCCCGGTGTGCCCACGATACGCTTGATACTGTACTGGGCGCTGAGGTTGTTGGGAGGCAAAAACACCACCACATCATTGGTATTGGGGGGCATCACCCGGATAAAAAGCCTGTTCATCAAAACCACATCACCGGATGATAAGGTAGGCTCCATGGACTCTCCCGGCACGGTAAACCGGATGCCAAAGGCCTCCACCACACCAAATGCCAAAAGCACCACAAGGGCAATCTCCAGAAAAAGAATGACTATGGGCCTTAGGCTGGAGATCTCAAAATGCATCCGCTTGCGGTTGAAATCAAGGCTGTTTTTTCTATTCTTCGCAAATATACTCATAACCAATATATAATAACAAAAAACAGGGGCTTCCACAAGTGAAAGCCCCTAAAAAGTCATCTGAAATGTCGGTATTACTTGATAGCCTCTTTGACCTTGGCACGCTTACCAACACGGCCACGCAGATAGTTAAGCTTAGCTCTGCGAACCTTACCATGACGGACAACCTCGATCTTCTCAACGATGGGGCTGTGCATGGGCCATGTCTTCTCAACGCCTACGCCGCTACTGAACTTACGAACTGTAAAGGTAGCTCTGTTGCTGCCGCCCTGGATCTTGAGTACTGTACCCTCGAAAACCTGGATCCTCTCGCGGTTACCCTCTTTGATCTTAGCGTGAACCTTGACGGTATCACCTACGTTAAACTCAGGGAGGCTCTCCTTGAGCTCAGCATTTTCAATGTTTTTGATCACTTCCTGTGCGTTCATCTTAATAACCTCCGTTAAACTTGAATTAGATGTTCTTAAACGCACCTGCGCCAGAGGACCATCTTCCTTTTCGTTTGCAACTTGTGTATATTACCACGTATCTGTATAAAATGCAAGTATAATTATAATAATTCCATCCCAACATCATAAAGATTGCCGTTTACCGAGTCAAAAAGCCAGTCTGACATGGTGACGCCCTCCGAACCCGGGATGAAAAAGTGGGGCGAACGCACCGCTGTATGAATGGTGCCTCCCCTTCCAAAGATGGCCGGCATCCTGAAGTCATAGAAGTAAAAGTACATCCTCTCATCAAAGGATGACATGCGCTCATACATGGTTTTAAGGCTTTTTGCATACTCGGCCTGGGTGGCCTCATCCGTAAAGTACTCTCCGCTTCTCTCCTCATTGATAAAGGCGGAAAGGAGATAATCGTGGGTGGAGGAGGCATACAGGTACCTGCACCTTGTGCCGAAGGCTTTTGTCATATGCTCATACCAGTCGGCAGTGATGTTTGAGGTGTGGATGGGTGCGTATATCTTCTCCGGCGCATTCCACATATCCTTAATGGTAGCCTTCCAGCCTTCCCGAAGCAGCAACGCACTGTCGGAAAAAAGGGTGATCTCCGGGACATCCGGGTAGTAGTTTTCTATCACCTCAGGTGAAAGGGCCGGTGTGGCAAAGGCCCCGGCTGAGTCTCCCGCTATAAGAAGACGCTTCGGTTCCGGGAAGAGGCTTTTTATGCGTTCCATGGAAAGCATAAAATTATCATGCCCAACAAAATGCAGGGTCTGCGGCTTACCCTCGTCATCGGTGTATAAAAAAACATTGCTCCCCAGATGGAAGTCACCAGTGGCGTAGGTTATCACCGCAAAATCCCAGTCATAAAAGGGATTGAAATCCCTGGTCTCCGTGATACCCACATTGATGTTCATTATCTGGGTAAAGGGGCGCAGGTTGTTCCAGTAGTAGTTGGGCTGCCAGGCCGCTACTCTTCCGCCGGTCACCGGAAGGGAGGCCATTTTTTCGTTCCAGGCCACTCCTCCACCGGAGAAAAAGAGGCAGAGATTGTCCGTGTTGCCCTTTTTTATGTAAATATGAAAGCCGGAGCCGTCGCCCGCCATGCCGTCCTCTATGGGAACCCTGTACCAGATGTCCTGGTAGGGCTCGCCCTCAAGGACCGGGGCCGCCAGCCTGCCTCCGTCTATGCGGTTGCCCACGGACTGCTCGATGAAATCGCCTGCGGTGGTGGCAAGCTCCGTGGCCCGTTCTGCTATGAGCTCCTTCGCGGCAGCTGCTTTTTCCTTGATGCTATCTATATCCATATGATCACCACAAAAGATTCTTCGTCACTGCGTTCCTCAGAATGACAGTGCTCCTGAACTCTTCCTCCTGTCATCCTGAGCGAAGCCCGAAGGGCGTAGTCGAAGGATCTAAATATTAAGGTACTTCGCCGAAGCGGTCTTTAAGTCGTTGAATCTGAAGATTATCACAAAGGCCGAAATAGCCAGCATCAGCGCGATGCTTAGGGCTGCGGGCCAGGGGTTGGGGTTCATCCCCTTGTAGATGGGAATGGCCATGATCACAAGTGCCATGATCACATCAAAAACCACATAAAGCATGATATCCCGTAACATCAGACCTGCTATTCGGGCGATCACAAGGGTGGTGATCATCAGGGCTATGAATAAAAATGGCGTCACCCACACCATACTCCATCCGTAGCCGCCAAACCTGTAATCCACGTAGTTTAGGGCTGCCAGCACCACATAGGACTCCACGGTAATGAGCTTAATGAGATTGCCCTTGAAGTAGAGGGCCACCCTCAGATCCGCCAGGGCAAAAACTATCACTATCATAGCAATCTCTATGCCGGGGATCCAGCCACCGTTCAGAAAACATATCATCCCCAGACCTATCTCAGCCAGTACTGCCAGAAACAGTGCAATGCGAAAGACCGCGTCGGTGGTCAGTGGCAGGCGCTTTATCACAGGGAAGGCCGGGTCCTCAGGCTCACCGGAGAGCCTGCCCTGGCACAGGGGGCAGCATTTTTTGTTGCCGCGGATGGTTATCTTACATTTTTTACATTCTTGCATGGTATTACCTCGTTATAAAGATCCTTCGCTTCGCTCAGGATGACAAGGGGGACAGGATCCTTCGCTGCGTTCAGGATGACAGTGGACTCAGGATGACAAGGGGGACAAAGCGTTGCTGTCATTCTGAGGAACGCAGTGACGAAGAATCTTTCATATCATAATCGTTACTGGCTATCTCCACCGTAAGGCCGCGGCGGGTCAGGCCACGGAAAAAGCTGGTGAAGACATTGTGCTCCGAATATGCAGACACTGCGCCGAATACCATTCTGTCCCCAAAGGAGGACACGCAGATCTGGATATTAGGAGTAGCCATGAATGCCGAAAACTGCCTGATATAAGGCGTCAGTTCCTCATGCATTTTTATGCGTCCGAGATTGGACATGGTGGCCGTGGTACCCTTCTGGGCCACACGTGTAATCAGATTGATGGCAGGATCCTTGATAAAAAGCGGTATCACCTTAAGTCCGATATTGCTGGTAAGTCCGGAATAGCCGTTCATGGTCTCCCGGAGTCTCTCCTCCGTCAGCTGCTCCTCGAAGGACTTTTTTACCACTTCCAAAAGATTCTCAAAATTGCCGTCATATTCCCTTGGGAAAAACGAGACATTTATCACACCGAAGAAATTCCTGGTGGTCTCCGACGGAAAATACTGCCTCAGGTTCACCGGCACGGAGATCACGATGGGATGTCTCCTCTCCCGGATGCTCATGACACTATAGACCGCCTCCATGAAAAGCGCCACCGTAAGAATGCCCGCCGTGGTCTTGTACTCATGAGCCAGCTCTATAAACTGCTTTGCGGATACCACACCCTCGATGAGGCGGGAGTTCAGGTTGGCATCCTTTTCCATCTCCACCTGGTAGGCGTGGGTGCCCAGCATGGCCTTAAGCTGCTGCTGGGATTTCTCCTTGCTGTAAAATTGGGAAAAAGCGTCCTCGTTCCTGTCACTTAAGGATGCCAGCTCCGTAGCATCCGGCTCCACCGAAAGATCATGCTTAAGGCAGAGGTAGTTTGTCACGATGGCCTTTAAAAATGCAAAGGCTCCCGTGCCGTCGGCCAGTACGTGGAACATCTCCAGATTGATCCTGTTTTTAAAATAGGTCACCCTGTACATCAGCTTCCTGCGTCCCGGGAAATACAGGGGCGAGCAGGCCGGCTTGTTTTCTTCCTTTACAATAGCCTTTGTGCGAACGGAATCCAGATAATACCAGAAGAAACCCTTTCTTAATATCACGTTAAAGTGGGGGAACTCCTCCACCGTAAGATCCAGTGCCTCCTGCAAAACCTCTCCATCCACCGGGTCATTCAGTTCACATACTATCCTGAAAACCCTGGTGTCAGCGCCATGCACTGATGAAGGCACTATCGTTGCTGCGTTGTCTAGCTTGTACCATTCAGCCATTTTTCATCTCC
>CAMOFS010000111.1 GCA_946613735.1 uncultured Lachnospiraceae bacterium
GGATATAATCGAGTGAAGCTCGCGCTCCAATCTCTCCTCCACCACCTTGGGCAGGGGATCACCGTATACCTCATGTGCCTTGTTATAGCATATCTTTCTCAGGGTTTCGTCAGAGTTTTCGATGACAGGCGGTGCCTTGTCGGGGCGGGTGGGCATTATCACATCACACATGTCCGCTATCATATTGGAGTTGGTAATGACCACCTCCTCGGCAGTCTCCTCCCCCAGGTATGCAAAATCTAAAAGCATCTCGTCAGTGGTCCTGAAGTACAGGGGTTCCTGCCAGTCAGGGTCCTGCATTTTTAAGTCACTCTGTATGATCCGTCTGTAGAGCCCGTCCTGGGGATCCAGAAAATGCACATCGGCGGTGGCCACCACGGGCTTCCCCAGCTCGCGTCCTAATGACAGGATGCGCCTGGTAATATCCCTTAGATCCTCAATGGTGTCTATGGCGTATTTCCTGTCATTTAAAAGATGCGAATTTACAGCATCGGGTGTTATCTCAAAGAAATCATAAAACTTGGCGATACGGATGATCTCCTCGTCACTTTTGCCAAGCTTTATTGCATCATAAAGCTCACCCTCACTTCCGGCGGAGCCTATGAGCAGTCCCTCCCGCCACTGTTCCACAAGGGACTTGGGGAGCTTGGGGATGCAGATGCCACGCCTGTTTTTGGGGCTTAGGTAATTGAGATGGGCCTCGGATACCAGACGGTACATGTTCACCCGGCCCAGATCGTTTTTTGCAATTATTGTGCAGTTGGAGGGCCTGGCAGCCCGGATGCGTTCCACAGTCATTTTACCCTCTTCATTGAGCTCCATCAGGGTACTAATGCCACGTTCAGACAGCATATCATGGAATTTCAAAAAGATCTTTGCCGTGACCTCGGCATCATCCACTGCACGATGGTGGTGTTCGTTTACCAGATCCAGAGCCTTTGCCACGGGATCCAGTCCGAATTTTTTCAGCTTGGGAAGTAAAAAACGGGCCATGGGCATGGTGTCCATATAGGTAAAATGCCAGTCCTCGGAGAGCCTCTCGCAGTTGGCATATATCACTCCCGTATCGAAGTCGGCATTGTGTGCCACCATAACGGCACCTCTACAAAACTCGTGAAATCTGGGTAAAAGCTCCTCGATAGTACCGGCATCCCGTACCATATTGTCAGTAATAGAGGTAAGCTCGGTGATCTCGTAGGGAATGGGAACCTCGGGATTCACAAACTCAGAAAAACGATCCACTATCTTGCCGCCGTTTACACGCACGGCACCGATCTCTATGATGCGACATTTTCTCTCATTAAGCCCCGTGGTCTCCAAGTCAAACACCACAAAATCATCATCTATGGTCTGTCCCGGCAGAGCATCCGTGACTATCTGCTTGGTGTCGTCCACCAGATAGGTCTCCACTCCGTAGATAAGCTTAATATCGCTGCCCTTGGGTATGCTGTGGGCAGCAATAGGAAATGCCTGAGTCACCGCATGGTCACAGATGCCGATGGCCTTGTGCCCCCATTCGTCGGCTCTTTTGATCAGATCAGCGATCTCTATCACTCCGTCCATATCACTCATCTTGGTGTGGGCATGGATCTCCACCCTCTTTTTGCCCGCAGCATCAATTCGCTTGGTACGGAAATCCGGGATGGACATTATGCCCCTGATGCGTCCTACGGAAAGCTCATGGATGAACTTGTCGTCCTCCGGCTCTCCTAAAAGCTTTATGAACATGCCCTTTTTTAAGGCAGAGGAAATATCCTTTTCCAGCTCCCCGTCCAAAAAGATCTTACACATGACGGAGTCCGTAAAATCAGTCAGGCCGAAGCTTACTATCACCTTGCCTGTCTTGGTGTGCTTGAGATCCACGGAAAGCACCTGGCCACGGAGAACCACCTCCCCCACTCCTTCGTAAATGTCCTCGATGGAGATGACCTTATTGCCATCAAAATCCCTGCCGTAGATCATCATGGGATTGGTGGAACGGGTAAGGGGACGGATCTCCTTTTTCTCCCCATCATTTTTCCCACTTCCTTTTGTATCAGCGGTGATCCCGTTTTCTGCATTCTGCTCGTTGGCCTCCACAGTGCTTATGATCTTGTCGATGGCCTTTTCGATCTTTTCATCGGAGGCCTCCATGTATTTGGAACCTGTGGGAGCCTTGTAGGAGACATCGATACTGATATCCTGGACAAAACGGATCTTATAGATGGCATTGATCACGGAAAGGATATCATCGGTCCTCTCCCTGGCAAGCTTGGTGTCCTCTAATACCAGCTTCATATGATCCTCGTCAAAGGATATGTCAGCTTTTTTTACTATGGTATACAGGATGTTGCTCTTGTTTCTAATCTCGTCCAAAAAGCTGTCGTAATATGCCGAAAATGCCGAAGCAGGGGTATAGACGTCAGAAAGCAAAAAGCTCTCCACTATCTCAAGCTTTTTGCCTTCTCTGTCAAAATACTGCTTTTGCAGCACACGCTCCAGATCCCAGATCCTCTGCTTGGGGACTATGGCCGGGAATTCCATGTACACCCGGACCTTTTCGCCGGTCCTGTTGGTGACTACCCTGGATATGGTGGAGTTCTCCACCAGCGTGGTCATACGGTCTTCAATTTTTATATCTGTGAAAATGTCTAAAAACTTCCCGTCCATTCTATGCTCCAATGGGATCCTTCATTGATGCTCCAATGGGATCCTTCGTCGCTTCGCTCCTCAGGATGACAGGGAGATGTCACTCTGGGCGTCCCCCTTGTCATTCTGAGCGAAGCGAAGAATCTCTACCCCCAGTTATCCAGTTCAGCCTTGAGTGCCGGCAAGAGCTCGCTTTCCTGCACCTTTTTGATCACCTCTCCGCGCTTCATAAGAAGTCCTACTCCTTTGCCGCCGCAGACAGCCAGGTCAGCCTCCTTTGCCTCGCCGGGGCCGTTTACCACACAGCCCATGACAGCTACCTTGATATCCAGGTCATAGCCACTCACCAGCTCATCCACCTTATCTGCCAGACCTATAAGATCGATCTCAGTCCGGCCGCAGGTGGGACATGACACCAGCTCTATCCCCGATTTCCTAAGGCCAAGTGCCTGAAGTATCTGCCGGGCCACCCTGACCTCCTCGTTCACCGGTCCCGTCAGGGACACCCTGATGGTATCTCCGATCCCCGCTCCTAAAATGAGTCCCAATCCCACGGAGCTTTTGATCGTGCCCCGGCTTACGGTACCGGCCTCGGTAATACCCACATGCAACGGGTAGCTGCTCTTTTTTGCAAAAAGCTTGTAGGCATCCACACACAGCATCACATCGGAGGACTTGATGCTTACTACCATGTTGTCATAATCGTGATCCTCTATGATGCGCACCTTGTCAAGGGCACTTTCCACCAGACCCTCTGCAGTGACTCCTCCATATTTTTCCACTATGTCCTTTTCCAGGGAACCGGAATTAACACCCACACGAATGGGGATGCTCCTCTCCTTTGCTACCCGCACCACTTCAGCGATCCGATCCTCGCCGCCAATGTTGCCGGGATTGATCCTGATCTTGTCAGCACCGTGCTCCATGGCTGCGATAGCCAGCCTGTAGTCAAAATGAATGTCTGCCACCAGAGGTATATGTATCTGCTTTTTTATCTCAGAAAAAGCCTCTGCGGCTGCCATGTCATTTGCAGTGCAGCGGATGATCTCGCAGCCGGCCTCCTCTAACTCTAATATCTGCCGGACAGTGGCCTTCACGTCTGCTGTCTTTGTGTTGCACATGCTCTGGATGGCTATGGGGTTGTCTCCCCCGATCTTTACTCCGCCGATATCTACTATTTTAGTGTTGTTCATATTTCTCCTTAGGGATCCTCCGCTACGCTTTCGATGACAGACCACTTCGTCATTCCGAGGGCGCAGCCCGAAGAATCTCTTTATACCAATTTCATAATGTCAGATACCATTATCACCACCATCAGAGCCATGAGCAGCACAAACCCAACGTAATTGATAGCATTCTCAATGCGTTCATTCATGCGTTTGCCCCGGATGGCCTCGATGATAAAGATCAAAAGCCGGCCGCCATCAAGTGCGGGCAAAGGCAATAGATTCATAACACCAAGGTTGGCCGTTAAAAGAATGGCGATATTGATCATCTGCATTATAGTGACAAAAACACCGTACTCGGAGGCCTCATCATACTGATCCCCCATGACCTTTACGATGCCCACAGGCCCGGACATATCACGCAGCCCGATGCGTCCGGTAAAGAGATATTTCAGTCCCTCCACAACTGAGTAGATCTGATAACGTATCTCATAAAAAGAATACTTCACGGTCTCTATGACATTGCCCTTTGCACGGGCGCCCCTGCTCTCTATGCCTATCAAATACCTGCCTTGCTCTTCGTTGAACTTCGGAACAATATTGGCAGTGTACGTATTCCCGTCACGCTTATAGGTCACCTCAAGATTTTGGCCCGTATGGAAAAAGATATACAGGGAAACCTCGTTGTAAAAATGGATATTATAATTACCTATCCTGGTAATCTCATCACCCTCCTGCATGCCGGCCGCCTGGGCGGGATATCCATCTGTCACACCGGTGATCACCGGCTTGTCATAACCGATGCTGCCGATCAGTATCAGAGATAACAAAAATGCCAGGATTAAATTGAAAAAGGGGCCGGCAAAAACGATCATTATCCTCTGCCAGACATTCTTTGTGGGGAAAGCCCTGGGATCGTCACTTGATGAATCCTCTCCCTCCATCTCACAGCTTCCGCCAAAGGGTAAAAGCTTGAGTGCGTAGGTAGTCTCACCCTTTGTATGAGAAATAATGGTTGGCCCCATACCGATGTTGAAGCCGTTGACCTTTACATCGAATCTTTTGGCAAAGACGAAATGCCCCAGCTCATGGAAAAAGATGATGAAACCGAAAATTAAGATTGAAACTATAATACTTGCTATACTCATATTTACTCCAAATTATCAATATACTTATACGTCTCCTGCTCGGTGGCGAGAATGTCATCTATGGTGGGGTCGGGGATGAATCCCACTTCTGTCATGCACTCAGAGATGATCTCCGGGATGCGAAGAAAGGGGATCTGCCCATCCAAAAACATGGCAACCGCCCGCTCATTGGCTGCATTATACACAGTGGGTACATTGCCACCTGCATCCATGGCATCAAAGGCCAGCTGCAAACCAAAAAAGGTCTCCATGTCCGGCTTTTCAAAATCCATATGCCCTATCTTGAAAAGATCCAGCCTCTCTCCGGAGAGGGGCATACGCTTTGGATAGTACAGGGCGTATAAAATGGGAAGCCGCATATCCGGCGTACCCATCTGGCCGATGATGGCTCCGTCCTCATACTCCACTGCTGAATGCAGCACGCTCTGGGGATGGACGGTAACCTGGATCCGGGAGGTAGGAACATTAAAAAGCCACCTGGCCTCCATCACCTCCAAGCCCTTGTTAACCATTGTAGCAGAATCGATGGTGATTTTTTTGCCCATGGCCCAGTTGGGATGGGCAAGTGCCTGCTCCACCGTCACATCCGAAAGCTCATCATAGCTCTTACCCCTAAAGGGTCCGCCGCTGCAGGTAAGGATGATCTTTGCTATCTTATTGCCCTCGTTGCCCTGAAGCGATTGGAAGATGGCGGAATGCTCAGAGTCCACCGGAAGTATCTTTACTCCCATCTTTTGTGCGAGAGGTATGATGATATGTCCGGCACAGACAAGGGTCTCCTTGTTGGCCAGGGCTATGTCCTTTTTTGCCTCAATGGCTGCAATGGTGGGCCTGATGCCTATCATACCGACCACTGCCGTAACTACTATGTCCGCCTCAGGATGAGTGGCAACTGCCATAAGCCCTTCCATACCATACGTGATCTCGGGGGCATCAGTGTCTGAAAGACGAGCCTTTAGATCGGCAGCTGCTTTTTCATCCCCCACTGCCACCAGGGAGGGCTTGTATTTTCTTATCTGTTTTTCAAAGGCGTCCAGGGAACTCTTACAGGAAATGGCAACAACCTTAAGGTCGTCATTTTCATCTGCTATAGATAAGGTCTGGGTGCCGATGGAACCCGTGGAACCTATGATTGCTATTTTTTTCAAAATGTCCTCCGTTTATTTCTGTAAATACATCACAAAATTACTCAGAAAATATATGATAGGGGCGGTAATGATCACCGAATCAAAGCGGTCTAAAATCC
>CAMOFS010000112.1 GCA_946613735.1 uncultured Lachnospiraceae bacterium
CAAAAATGCCGGCTTTACCGGTGTCAGGCTTGGCTTTACCGTAGTGCCCAAGGAGATCAGGTGCGGAAATACCTCCCTGCATGATATGTGGGCACGCCGTCATGGCACAAAATTCAACGGCGCCCCCTATATAATCCAAAGAGCCGGAGAAGCTGTATACTCCGAGAATGGTCAAAAAGAGATAAAGGATCAGATCGCTTATTATATGAAAAACGCCTCTGTAATAAGGGATGGCCTTGAAAAAGCAGGCTATGAGGTGTATGGTGGGATAAATGCGCCATACATCTGGCTAAAGACTCCTGACAAGATGACTTCATGGGAGTTTTTTGATTATCTGTTAAGTGAAAAGCACATTGTGGGAACTCCCGGATCGGGCTTTGGCCCCAGCGGAGAGGGCTATTTCAGGCTCACAGCTTTTGGAACCCATGAGAATTCTCTAAAAGCCATTGACAGGATAATAGGATAGCCATATTTTTTAGAGGATGAGAAAGAGGAGGCAAAACAGGCTGGAGGGTGATTCTAAAATGGATAGTATGTATGAACTGGCCGACAAACTTCATGAAACCAGTGACCTGACCGACAGTGAGTTTCTGTCGGTCTTGCTTTGCAGGGATCCCGGCTTTGATGAATATCTTGCAAAAATGGCCCGTACGGTCCGCGAAGAGCATTACGGAAAGGCCGTATACATCCGCGGTCTTATTGAATTTACCAACTATTGCAAAAACAACTGCAGATATTGCGGCATACGACGGGATAATAAAAATGCCGAGCGCTACCGGTTGAGTGAGGACGAGATCATAGCTTGCGGTGAAATGGGATACGAGCTGGGCTTTCGGACTTTTGTCCTGCAGGGCGGAGAGGATCCATTTTTTACAGATGAAAAGCTGGAGCATATCATATCAGGCTTAAAGGAGCACCATCCGGATTGTGCGGTAACCCTGTCTGTGGGAGAGCGCAGCAAAACAAGCTATCAGAGGCTTTTTGAAGCAGGGGCAGACCGATATCTTTTAAGACATGAGACGGCTGACAGAGAGCATTATGCTTTGCTACATCCCCGGGAGATGTCCTTTGATAACAGGATGCGCTGCCTTTCTGACCTGCGCGATATCGGCTATCAGGTGGGGTGTGGCATGATGGTGGGGTCGCCGGGTCAAAAGCCCCAACATCTCGTCAAGGACCTCAGGTTTATAAGTGATTTTAAGCCCCAGATGGTTGGTATAGGTCCTTTTGTGCCACATCACGATACGGAATATGCTAATAATGATGCGGGTACCGTGGAGCTGACGCTGCGGCTTTTGTCGATGATAAGACTGATCCTGCCTGAGGTGTTACTGCCTGCCACCACGGCATTAGGGACGGTGGATCCCTTTGGCCGGGAAAAGGGGCTTGCGGCGGGTGCCAATGTAGTAATGCCCAATCTTTCTCCCACGGATGTGAGAGGGAAGTATCTTTTGTATGACAATAAGATCTGTACGGGAGACGAAGCGGCAGAGTGTATACGCTGCCTGTCCATGCGGGTGGAAAAGGCAGGGTATGAGATAGTAAAAGACCGGGGAGATCACATAAGCTTTAAAGGGGCCCTATGAAAGGGCCTCTTTTTTTATAAAAGAGCTTATCATTTTTGCAAGCATAGTGACTGATACTGCCATCATGATTATCTCTGTTATGGGCTGTGCCCAGATCATCCCGTCAAAGCCAAATATGTGATCCAGGATCAAAAGAAGAGGCACGTACAAAATAAGCTGCCGTATCAATGTAATAACAAACGCGTATTGCGCTTTTCCCATGGCCTGAAACGAAGTGCGGCTCATGGAGACCGCCCCGACAAAGGGGAGGATACACATTATGGTGCGCAGGACCTTTGCGCCTGTGGCGATAACCTCTGGGGAGTCGGTAAATATCCCTATAAGCTGCGGAGCAAAGATGCCAAAAAATCCCATGATGCAAAGCTCCACCGAGCTTACGACCAAAACACCGCTTTTCAGCACATCCAGCATCCGGCGATAGTTTTTTGCGCCGTAGTTATAGCCCATGAGCGGCTGCGTTCCGGCGGCGAAGCCCTGGTAAACATAATTTCCCAGGGACATGACCTTCTGTGATACGCCCATGGCGGCCACAGTAAGCTCTCCGTATGCAACTGCCAGATTATTGTTCACTATATATGCCACAGAGGTTAAAAGCGTCTCTAGGGTGGCCGGAACGCCGACCCAAAAGATCTCCCGGAGTATCTCTCCGGTGGGACGTAACATCTTAAGGCTTGGCCGCAGCAGGGATCTTCCGCTTGCATAGATACAGAGGGATATCAGCATACCCACGCCGTTTCCAAGTATGGTGGCAACAGCGGCACCACGGATCTGAAGCTTTAATCCAAAGATGAATATGGGATCTAAGATGATGTTTACTATGGTGCCGGCTACCATGCCTATTATGGAGTGCCTGACGGAACCTTCGCTCCTTAATAGCTGCCCGGCGGTATAGTTTCCCATGGTAAAAAGGCTTCCCAGCAGTATGATGAAAACATACTGCCTCGTGTAGTCAAAGGTGTTCTCCTTGGCGCCGAGACCCACTACGATGTTATCCAAAAGAAGGATGCCAAGGACGGTGACCAAAATGCTTCCAACCAAGGTAAATTCAAAGCCTACTGTCAGGGTGTGACGGGCCTTTTTTTCATCATCTGCACCCAGGCTTCGCGCGATAAGGGATGATGCGCCCGTGGCGATCATATTGGAGATGGCTATGGAGATCATCATGACCGGATAGGCCAGATTGACGGCTGCCAGCTGATAGTCATCGCGCATGAGACCTATGAAATAGGTGTCTACCAGGTTGTACAGGACCATGATAAACATGCCGGCTATAAGCGGGACACCAAGCTTTATAACGGCCTTGGCCGGTTTTTCTTCACTTAGGGTATAGATTCTTTTGTCTTCTTTCATTGCTGCTTTATTATAGCAAAAAGAGGAGTGTATGACCACTCCTCTTTGTAATGCTTTGTAATAGGATATAGCAGTTTGCCTGATAAATGCAGAACTGATATAATCAATTTGCGTAAAATCCTATCTTTACAAAATCGAATGCACGTTCTATAATATACACACGCAAGAGGTGTGTGATATGGCAAAGCGGTTCGATAAAAACTTAGACGTGATCTGTGTTATGTATGGGGATAAGACCATTGTGCCCATAAGGATCCGCATTGAGGATGATGAGGGTGTGCGCCAGGCATATAACATCAAGGAGTGCCAGGATGTTTCACATCGTGGTACGTTTACGCATCCGGACGGCATATATATCACCAATGAGATGCTGGTGTTTAAGTGCAATATCGAGGTCTTTGGTGTTTCAAAGCCGATAACGCTGTACTATGACGCATCAAAGAGCAAGTGGATCATGAGCGCGTAGTAACCGGTCGCGATGTGGTCACGCAGGTGCATAGCGTAGTTTTCGGAGGTGGCAGTATGGGGATTAAGTGGGACGATAAAACAAAAGAGGATCTAAAAACACATCTGAAGAATATAGGCGGCATTATGGTTGAGTATTTGATGGGCACTGCTATTGACAGCCTTATTATTGGGGTGATCACGTTGATCTTTATGCTTGTGATGAAGATGCCGTTTAGTATTCTTATTTCCATTGTCGTTGGCGCTACGAATTTTATTCCCACCTTTGGTGCTACTTTGGGGGCTTTGATTGGCGGCGTGATCCTATTTTTCAATGACCCGAAGCTGGCTATGTGGTTTTTGATCTTTACAGTGGTGTTGCAGCTTGTTGATGGCCTCTTCATTAAGCCCAGGATATTCGGTAAAAGCTTTGGGGTGTCAGGTTTTCTGATGCTGATCGTAATGGTGATCGGAGGCGGATTGTTTGGGGTGGTGGGAATGATACTATGTGTACCGGTCGTTGCTATAGTTGACTATCTATACAAAAATGTATATTTGCCAAAGAAAAACAAAAATGATGAATGACGCAGCCGGCAGGTAAAGGGTGGCGGAAGATGAAGATGCCCTCCGGTGGTTTTTAGTGGATCCTTGAAAGGAGCGATTGCGGATATGACATCAAAAAAGAATATAAAAAGTCAATTTGTATCACTTTTGTACCTTACGCTCGGAGCGGTGATTGCAGCGTTTTCCATCGAGGAATTCCTATCCCCCAACAATATATTTGATGGTGGGATAGTCGGTGTGGCCATGATTATGGATCGCTTTATTAACCTGCGTCTGGGTACTCTTATCATCCTTTTGAACATCCCGTTTGTGATACTTTGCTTCAAGGTTTTGGGGAAGCAGTTTTTGGTCAAATACGTTTATGCGGTTGTGGTGTTTTCTTCCATGACTGAGGTATTTAAGGACATGCCGAATATGACGGAGGATACATTGCTGGCTACGGTTTTCGGCGGGCTGTCACTGGGTATCGGCGTGGGACTTGTGCTAAGAGGTGGCGGGTGCCTGGATGGAACGGAGATTTTGGCAGTGATCATGACCAGAAACATGTCACTGTCTGTCGGGCAGATCATCCTGGCGTTTAATGCGGTAATTTACTTCTTTGCGGGGGTGGTATTCGGTGCCGACCGCGGTATGTATTCACTTCTTATGTACATCATCACATCCCGTATCATCGACGTTGTAGAGGTGGGCCTGGATAGGGCTTTTGCGGTCATGATGATCACAGATCATGGACAGGAGCTCTCCGACCGTATTTATGAGGAGCTTGGACGTACAGTTACCTTTTTGCACGGCAAGGGATATATGAGCAGTGAGAGCAAGGATGTGCTGTACTGTGTGGTTACGAGAGCAGAGATATTCGCCATAAAAAAGATAGTCTCAGATGTACCGGGCAGTGCGTTTTCCACCATTTCAGAGGTTTCCGAGATAATAGGGGAGCATATAAAGGATTCCTCCAAGGCCTTCAGCCACCGGTGAGGAGGGTTGCAATGAATATCAAATACAGGCTGGCTGATGCCATGAAAAACTGCATGAAAACTACGTCTGTGGAGAACATTACTGTCAAGCAGATTGTCGAGACCTGTGGCGTTTCGCGGCAGAGCTTTTACCGTAATTTCATTGATAAATACGATCTGATCAATTGGTATTTTGACTGTCTTTTAGACCAGTCTTTCAAGGAAATGGGCAAAGGCGAGAGCATTCGTGAAGGACTCATCAAAAAGTTCCAGTATATAAAAGAGGAAAAGCTTTTCTTTACCGCGGGTTTCAAGGGGGACGAGCAAAACAACCTCAAAGAGCACGATTTCATAATGATATATGAATTCTACTGTGGGCTTATACGGGAAAAGACCGGCGCACCCCCTGAGATCAAGGTCCGCAAGCTGCTTGAAATGTATTGTATAGCCTCTGTTTATATGACGATCCAGTGGCTGATAAAGGGCATGAAGGAGTCCGAAGAAGAGCTTGCAGACTTGATGATTGATGCTATGCCGCCTATGTTACACAGCCTTTTTAGGAATATAAATATATTATAAAAAAGTGCATATATAGAGTGTTTTGCTGGACTGTCACGTAATGTTACACTATCCATCTTTTGTAACTTATATTTCTTATTCGCCATATGTTAGAATACCTGCTGTAAAGGTGTGTTAATTATTTAACACGGAGGTTGTTACAAGAGAAAAGGAGAGGAAAATGGCAAACAGAATATCACTCAACGCTACATCTTATCATGGCGCAGGTGCGATCAATGAGGTCGTTACCGAGATCAACAATAATGGCTTTAAGAAGGCCTTTGTGGCTTCAGATCCGGATCTGATCAAGTTTGGGGTTACTGCAAAGGTTACGGACCTGCTCGATGCGGCAAAGATCCCCTACGAGATTTACTCTGATATAAAGCCCAACCCCACTATAGAAAACGTAAAAAACGGTGTAGAGGCTTTCAAGAAGTCCGATGCTGACTGTATCGTAGCTATCGGTGGCGGCTCCTCCATGGACACCTCGAAGGCTATCGGTATTATCATTACAAACCCTGAGTTTGCAGATGTCCGTTCGCTTGAAGGCGTTGCTCCCACCAAGAACCCCTGCGTACCTATCATCGCTGTTCCTACCACAGCCGGTACTGCAGCTGAGGTTACCATTAACTATGTTATCACAGATGTAGAAAAGGAAAGAAAGTTCGTTTGTGTAGACACACA
>CAMOFS010000113.1 GCA_946613735.1 uncultured Lachnospiraceae bacterium
ATAGGACGTGTGATCCTCGGCTTTGGAAGCAGCGAGTACGAAGGTCAGCAGTAAAACTATTCTGAGCGCAGCGCACTGTCATTCTGAGCGCAGCGAAGAATCTAAAAGGAGCCCGCGAAGTTGCGGACTCCTTTTTTTGATCAATCGTTATCCGATAATCCTGCCAGGTTAGAGATCATGTCGTTTACCGTGGACAGGTAATCCACCTCGGCATCATCCTCGTCATAGTCTCCGTCACCGTCCCGGTCACTGTGGCCGGTGGAATCACTATCATCTTCAGAATCTTCTTCGTCATCAGTCTCAGGCTCATCCGGCTCGTCAGAGCTACCAGCCGTGGGATCTACCGTGATCTCAGCCGTCTCGGAATTTACAAAGAGTGTTCTCGTCCAGGTATCATACCCCTCCACCTGTATGGTAAGGGTATGCCGTCCGTAGGGCACCTTGGTCTTTTTGCCTTCCTCTATCTCGTTACCGTCCATGAAAATGGATGACCCCTCCACGGAGCTTTTCACAACAAGCTTACAGTATTTGGGTCCCTCACCCTCCAGCTCCTTAAGGTCGAGCACAGTAGTCTCGTTCCTTTTTATTTTTACCTTTTTTGTACCGCCGTAGCCATTGTTGGCTGCCGTCACCCTGTACTTGCCCTCAGGTACGGTAAGAGTCATGTCCGGAGTGATCTTTGCATATACGGTAGTGCCCACGCACAAAAGGCTGCCCTCAAACTTTTCGGTGTTGATCACCGTAAGATACCCGTGTCCCGTGGTTATGGTGATGGTGAGGATATCCTTGTCCAGACCTATCACCGAAAGGGTATCATCCTCCCCGATATCCTCATATCCAATCTCGATATCCTTGGAAAAAACCATGGTGTCCGCGGTAAGCCTGTAGTTGGTTGACCCTATTGTAAGAACACCCCTCTCCTCATCCAGGTCATATTTTACGATGTCATCATAGGTCCAGACATCATTTGCTGCCCTGACTGTCTCAAGAGTCCTGTCTCTCCCGCTTTCGGTGATATTGACCACCCGGCCGGGACCAAAGGCGGTAACATTGGTATCTCCACCATATTTATCTAAAAAGTCCGTCATTAGGGAATACCGGTATACATATTCCCTGCCGGTATAGAGATTCTTTAAAAATATCTTTTCTTTTTTGGTGTTTAGAAGCTGGACTATATAAAGCTCCGTAGTATCTACTGTGGTCTCTTCCCCCTCCGGAGTCTTAGGCTCATCCGTCTTAGGGATGCCCGGCTTTCTCGAGACCGAGACCTCCCCCGAAGGAGCCGTGCTATCAGAAGAAGCGGCACATGAGGTCATCACCATCATGGCCGCAACGGTTATCGATATTAAAAAAAAGAAACGTAAAAGCTTTTCTTTCACTGTTATTTCCACTCATCTATTTTGGCCAAAAGTATGTCCCTGTCATTTTGCGAAGGATCATCTATGACCATATCCAAAAGCCTTTTTAAAAGCCTGCCGATCTCGGGTCCCCTGGGCACTCCGGCAGCTATCACGTCCTTGCCGCTTACTGCAAGCTCTGCCACAGTGACGCATTCGCCCTCGGATACTATCTGTTCAAAAAGCCGCTCTATCTCATCCAGCTCTGCCAGCTTTTCCTCTCGCTTATACCCGCTCTGGCCATGTACGTCCGCCCGCTTGAGCTCGATAAGGCCCGGCATATGATCCGCCCCGACCCTTGACATTAGGCGGCGGATATTGCGTCTGGTGGGAGCGGGCCGCTCGTCATGATGTCTCACCAGACAGCATACGTTATCTATAGTAGCGTTGTCCAGCTTGAACCTGCGCAGGATCTTTTTTGTCATATCCGCTCCCAGCTGAGGATGTCCCACAAAGTGGTCCTCCCCGTGGGGGTCGGTCTTCTTGCAAATGGGCTTTGCCACGTCATGGAGCATGGCAGCCAACCTCATCACCTTGTCAGCGCTCACATGCTTCATCACCTCTATGGTATGGTGACCCACGTCATAGCAGTGGTGGTGGTGATTCTGGGGGGTGGCCATCATCTCATCCCACTCAGGGAAAAACACCGCAGTAAGTCCCGTATCATAGACAGCTTCTATCTTTTCGGGATGGTCTGAGGTGATAAGCTTAAGAGTCTCGGCCGTGATCCTCTCAGCTGAGATCCTGGAAAGAGTACCGGAAAGCTCCTTTATGGCAGCTAGTGTGGCCTCCTCTATCTCAAAGTCCAGCTGCGCAGAAAACCTAAGAGCCCTAAGCATCCTTAAGGCATCCTCTCCAAAGCGCTCCTTCGGATCACCCACACAACGGATGGTACGGGAAGCTATATCCTCTGCACCGCCAAACATATCCACCAGGCCTGCTGTGTCATTGTAAGCCATGGCGTTGATGGTAAAATCCCTTCTTTTCAGATCCTCCTCTAAGCTGGCGGTAAAGGTCACATCCTTGGGATGCCTGCCATCCTCATAGTCACCGTCCACCCGGTAGGTAGTCACCTCAAAGCTCTGCCCGTACATGCGCACCGTGACCGTGCCATGCTCTATTCCCGTATCAATGGTACGGTCAAAGCATGCTTTCACCTCCGCAGGCAGGGCCGATGTAGTCACATCCCAGTCGTGGGGCGTATGTCCCATTATGCTGTCGCGGACGCAGCCTCCCACGGCATAGGCCTCATAGCCATTTTGCTCCAGGATGCTTATGACTTTTTTTACCGGATCCGGGAGAACTATTTGCATTTAGTATGCCTTTCCCCAGAATACAAGCTTTTTAGCAGGCTTGCCACAGCATACACAGGTATCGGCGATGTTCTCCTGCTCGAAGGGCATGCATCGGCTGGTAGCTGTGGTGTCCTCCTTGATCTTTTCCTCGCAGGCAACGTCTCCGCACCACATACCACGGATGAAGCCCGGCTTCTTTTCCACTATATCCAAAAACTCATCATAGTTATGGGCGTCATAGATATGGCTTTCAAGATGTGCCTTTGCCCTTTCAAACATATCGTTTCTGATAGTCTCCATAAGCTCGGCAGCCTTTGCTGCAGCATCGGTTATGGCGACTGTTATCTTTTCCCGGGTATCCCTGCGTACTAAAACGCACTCGCCGTTTTCAAGATCTCTGGGTCCTATCTCGATACGTACAGGTATGCCCCTCATCTCCGCCTCGGCAAACTTCCATCCCGGAGACTTGTCTGAGTCATCCAGCTTAGCACGAAGGCCGGAAGCTGTCACATCCTCTAAAAGCTTCTCGCAGGCTTCGAGCACGCCCTCCTTCTTCTGCTGGATGGGCACGATCATTACCTGGGTGGGAGCCACTGCAGGTGGCAGCACCAGACCGGAATCGTCTCCGTGCACCATGATGATGGCACCGATGAGTCTGGTGGAAAGACCCCAGGAGGTCTGGTGTACATAGTTGAGCTTGTTATCCTTGTCCGTATACTGGATGTCAAAGGCCTTGGCAAAGCCGTCACCAAAGTTATGAGAAGTGCCTGACTGAAGAGCCTTGCCGTCATGCATCAGCGCTTCCATGGTATAGGTGGCCTCAGCACCGGCAAATTTTTCCTTGTCGGTCTTCTGGCCCGTTACCATAGGGATGGCCAGTACCTCACGACAGAAATCTTCATATACATGAAGCATACGGATGGTCTCCTCCTGTGCCTCCTCAGCTGTTGCATGAGCCGTATGTCCCTCCTGCCATAAGAACTCGGATGAACGAAGGAAGGGCCTGGTGGACTTTTCCCATCTGACTACCGAACACCACTGGTTGTAGATCTTGGGCAGGTCGCGGTAGGAATGCACTATGTTTTTGTACAGATCACAGAAAAGGGTCTCTGAGGTAGGACGGATGCAAAGGCGCTCCACCAGTGGCTCCGTTCCTCCGTGGGTGACCCAGGCCACCTCGGGAGCAAAGCCCTCCACATGGTCCTTTTCCTTTTGCAAAAGACTCTCGGGAATCAGCATGGGCATGTAAACATTTTCCACACCCACCTTTTTAAATCTGGAGTCCAGCTCACGCTGGATGTTCTCCCAGATGGCGTATCCACCGGGCTTAAGTATCATAAAACCCTTGATGGTGGAATAGTCCATCAGCTCTGCCTTTTTAACAACGTCTGTGTACCACTGGGCAAAATCCACATCCATTGACGTGATCTCTTCCACCAGCTTCTTGTCATTTGCCATTTTTATCTCTCCTTTATACTTTGATCCTGTATCCCGAGCCCCACACCGTCTCTATATACTCAGGGGAAGCCGGGTTCATTTCTATCTTTTCACGGATACGGCTGATATGTACCGCAACCGTTTTGATATCTCCTATACTGTTTTTGTCCCAGATCTTTTCAAAAAGCTCCTCCTTTGTGACAGGCTCGTTGGGACGCTGTGCCATAAAAAGCAAAACCTCATATTCCTTGGTGGTAAAGGACAGCTTTTTACCCTTGAAAAACACCTCATGGGTAGGCTTTTTTATCAGAAGGTCCCTTATCCGTATCTCGTTTTCCGACACTGCCCTTTCGGCTACAGTCGTAGATGCAACGGAGGTAAGCTTTTTATACCGGTCGATATGGGCCCTCACCCTGGCCACCAGCTCGGACGGTGAGAAGGGCTTGGTCATATAGTCGTCTGCACCCAGTCCAAGTCCGCGGATCTTATCAATATCGTCCTTTTTGGCGGATATCATCATCACCGGCACATCACTGCTGTCACGTATGGCCTCCATGATGGAAAAGCCATCTTCTCCGGGCAGCATCAGATCCAGAAGAATCATGTCATACTCGCCGCTTAGAGCCTTTTTGCGCCCTGCTGCCCCATCCGGTTCTACCACCACCTCATATCCGGATAGAGTCAGATAATCCCTCTCCAGCTCAGCTATGGCGTCCTCATCCTCTATTATCAGTATCCTGTCCATACATCCTCATACCAATCCCAATGGTTGTCCATGCCCCATATTCGCTCTCGGCCCATCCCCTGCCACCATGGTCCATAATAATGCGCCTGACCAGCCATAGCCCCACGCCACTGCCGCGGATGGAGCCCTTTTTCTCGCCGCCCCTGTACATATCATCAAAAACAAATGGCAGCTCCTCAGGGCGGATACCCCTGCCGTCGTCGGTGACCGTAAGGAGGAGCTCATCACCCTCGGAATATAACCGGAGCAAAATATGACAGCGATCGCCACGTCTGTACTTAATGGAGTTCTCGATAAGATTATCAAGCACCCTCTTAAGCTGGTCTCCATCTCCCAGAACTCGTGTATCCCCTGATGTCTCGTCTGTAAAGTCTATCACCGTATTCCTGATACCATAGTCTGTCGCCCTGTCACTTACATACTGACGAATGGCAAAAGAAACATCAATGGGCCTTTTGTCGTAGCTTATCTTATCATCCGCCGCTCTGGTATAAAGCATCATGTCGGAAAGCAAGGCGTCCATCTCCATGGCCTTACCGTATATCTGGCCAAGGTAAGCCCGACGCTTTTCCTCGGTGTCCGCGACCCCGTCCATAAGGCCCTCGGTATATCCCCGGATGACCGTAAGGGGGGTGCCCATATCATGGGCCAGTGCGATCAGCATCTGTCGCATACGCCTGCGTTCCTGTTTTTTTAAATAGACGCCATGCAACACGGTGACGACTATCACCGCCAAAAAGGCAATCAACAGTAAAACGGAAACTATTACGTCCAAGTCCGACATCCACCTATACATACGAAAATGAGCCGTAGCGCAAAAGCCACGGCTCTATGATATCACAAAGTCTAAAGATAAAAAAGTCTTTATTATAAAGCTGCCTTAAGTGCGTCCACTTTATCAAGCTTCTCCCAGGGCAGGTCCAGGTCATTGCGTCCGAAGTGGCCGTATGCAGCTGTCTGCTTATAGATGGGACGACGAAGATCCAGCATCTTTATGATGCCGGCGGGTCTCAGATCAAAGTTTTCGCGAACGATCTCAACGAGCTTCTCAGAGTCCACCTTGCCTGTGCCAAAGGTGTCAACGTTGACGGATGTGGGCTCAGCTACGCCGATAGCGTATGAAAGCTGGATCTCACACTTGTCTGCAAGGCCTGCTGCAACGATGTTTTTGGCAACATAACGTGCTGCATAAGCTGCGGAAC
>CAMOFS010000114.1 GCA_946613735.1 uncultured Lachnospiraceae bacterium
ATGGATCTACTTTGATTTTGTTGAGGGTGACTATGAGCTCCGTCCCGGAGAGCCTGATTACACCGGACGTCTGGTAGTCATCGGGACAGATCTCAAGGAGCATGAGATTGAAGAACTGTTTGGACTGAAGTAAAGATCCTTCGCTTCGCTCAGGATGACAAAAATCGCTGAGCGAAGCGAAGAGTCTCATCAGAAGAGGAGTAAAATAAATGAGGGAAGAGGTTCCTGTTTATTTGTTCTTCGGTTTCATGGATGCAGGCAAGACCACTCTAATAAAGGAAACGCTTTTTAAAAACGGCTTTGCAAATGAGCTGGACAGCTTTCTTTTGATCGCCTGTGAGGACGGAGACGAAGAATATGATGAAAAAAAATTAGAAGAGCTGGGTGGACATCTTGAGTTCATTGAAAATGAGGAGGACCTGACTGCCGAGAAGCTTTTGGCGCTGGATGAAAAGTACAGGCCCCAGGCGGTCTTCATTGAGTATAACGGTACCTGGGAGGTGGGACCTTTTTACGAGATAGACGGTCCCTCGAGCTGGACCATAGTACAGGCCTTATGCTCTGTGGATGCCACCACCTTTGAGAACTATATGCTCAACATGCGCACCATGATGAATGAGCAGATGTTCAAGGCAGATGTTATTATCTTTAACCGATGCACTCTGGATACCAATAAGAGAAAGTTCCGTGCCAATGTCAAGGCCATCAATCGGCCGGCCCAGATAGTATATGAGTTAAAAGACGGCTCCATAGACGACAGACCCGAGGAGCTGCCCTACGATATCACGGCGGACCATTTGGATATAAGTGATATGGATTATGCGGTATGGTTCATGGACTGCATGGACAATCCCAAAAACTATGACGGCAAGACGGTGTCATTTCGGGCGCTTATCTATAATCCCACCGAGGGAACGGGCAAGCTCAAGCCGGGCACCATCGTACCGGGACGCTTTGCCATGACCTGCTGTGTGGAGGACATACAGTTTTTAGGTATGAAGTGCAAGACCCCGGATGCAAAAAATATTGAGCACAAATCCTGGGTTGATTTTACCGGCAGGATCAAATATGAATTTGCCAGGGAATACAAGGGCAAGGGGCCGGTGCTTTATCCCATCGAAATTACCCCGGCAGAAAAGCCCGAAGATGAATTAGTGTATTTTAATTAACAAGCCTTCCCCATAAGTAAAGGGGCCAATGAGGTGTTAAAGGAGGAAAATATGTACAAGATCACCCGAAAGGAAGAACTTGCAGACAACATCTTTTTAATGGATGTGGAAGCACCACGCTGCGCTGACAATTGTCTCCCGGGACAGTTTGTCATAGTGCGTATCGATGAAGAGGGCGAGCGTATTCCGCTTACTATCTGTGATTATGATCGTCAAAAGGGAACCATAACCATAGTTGTCCAGACCATCGGAGCATCCACCAAGCGCATGGGCGAGCTTGGCGAGGGAGATGCATTAATGGATTTCGTGGGACCCCTGGGACTGCCCTCGGAGCTTTGTCTGGAGGAAAACCTAGAGGAGACTAAGAAGCAGGAGATAGTTTTCATAGCCGGCGGACTTGGCACGGCTCCCGTATATCCCCAGGTTAAATGGCTCCATGAGCATGGCGTTGAGGCTACCGTCATCATGGGAAGCCGCACAAAGGATCTTCTTTTCTATATCGACGAGATGAAGGCAGTGGCCAAGGAGGTATATGTTACCACGGATGACGGCACATATGGATTCCATGGCATGGGCACCGACCAGCTGCAGGCCCTTTATGATGAGGGCAAGCATTTTGACCGTTGTGTGGCCATCGGGCCCATGATCATGATGAAGTTTGTATGCAAGCTTACGGAAAAGCTGGGTATCCACACCATAGTATCCATGAACCCCATCATGGTGGATGGGACAGGAATGTGCGGAGCATGCCGTCTCATTGTGGACGGAGAAGTCAAGTTTGCATGCGTGGATGGCCCTGAGTTTGACGGACACAAGGTAGACTTTGATCTGGCTATGGCCAGGATGAAGCAGTATGCCACAGAGGAGGGCAGGAAAAAGCTTGCCTATGAAGAGGGCGATACCCACCATGGCGGCTGCGGTAATTGTGCATAGTATGTATTGTCATTCTGTGTTTTTTTGTCATTCTGAGTTTTTTTTGTCATTCTGAGTTTTTTTGTCATTCTGAGCGAAGCGAAGAATCTTTAGGAGGAATAATAATGGGAGACGTTAATGTAAGAGTACCTATAGCCGAGCAGGATCCGAAGGTACGTGCAACCAATTTTGACGAGGTCTGCCTCGGATATACCGAAGAGGAGGCTGTGGCAGAGGCAGAGCGCTGCCTGAACTGCAAGAACCCCAGGTGCGTGGGTGGATGCCCCGTTTCCATCAATATCCCTGCTTTTATCGAGCAGGTAAAAAACAGGGATTTCAAAAGAGCTTACGAGATCATAAGCGAGTCAAGTGCCCTTCCCGCAGTCTGTGGCCGTGTGTGTCCCCAGGAGAGCCAGTGCGAGGGCGTGTGTGTCCGCGGTGTCAAGGGTGAGGCAGTTGCCATCGGAAAGCTGGAGCGCTTCGTGGCAGACTGGGCGCGTAAAAACGGCATACGTCCCACTTCGGATGTAGCCAAAAACGGACATAAGGTAGCTGTCATAGGATCGGGCCCCGCAGGTCTTACCTGTGCAGGGGATCTGGCACGTGCAGGCTATGATGTCACTATCTTTGAGGCATTGCACAAGACCGGTGGTGTGCTGGTGTACGGCATCCCGGAGTTCAGGCTTCCCAAGGACGAGGTAGTGGCTGCTGAGGTAGAGAATGTCAAGAACCTCGGAGTTAAGATAGAGACCAACGTTATCATTGGAAAGTCTACCACCATAGATGAGCTTATGGAAAAGGAAGGTTTTGAGGCTGTGTTTATCGGTTCCGGTGCAGGTCTTCCCAAGTTCATGGGTATCCCCGGCGAACAGGCTCTGGGAGTATTCTCAGCAAATGAGTATCTTACCAGGAATAATCTGATGAAGGCCTTCAAGGATCAGGATACACCTATCTTCCATGGTAAAAAGGTAGTTGTTGTCGGCGGCGGAAACGTAGCTATGGATGCCGCACGTACAGCACTCCGTCTGGGAGCAGAGGTGCATATAGTTTACAGACGTTCCGAGGCTGAGCTTCCCGCCCGTGCGGAGGAGGTACACCATGCCAAGGAAGAGGGAGTCATCTTTGATCTCCTTCAGAACCCCGTGGAGATCCTGTCTGATGAAAATGGCTGGGTCAAGGGGATCAGAATAATCAAGATGGAGCTGGGTGAGCCCGATGAATCGGGACGCCGCAGACCCGTGGAGGTGCCCGGCAGTGAGTATGAGATCGAATGCGATTCTGTGATCATGAGCCTCGGTACTTCGCCCAATCCTCTTATCTCATCCACTACTGAAGGACTGGATGTCAATAAGCGTGGATGCATCATAGCAAAGGAGGAGGATGGTTCCACCTCTAAGCATGCGGTATATGCCGGCGGTGATGCGGTCACCGGTGCAGCTACGGTAATACTTGCCATGGGAGCCGGAAAGGCTGCCGCAAAGGGCATTAGGGAATTCTTCGGAGAAGCAGTATAGAGGAATTGAACCCGGTCGGATTATAGAAAATAGGGTGCTTTCCAGTCCCGATCTCGCTTGAAGGTCTTGGAAAGCACCCTATATTTTTTACGATCCGACCTTGCAGTCAGATTACATAGTTTAAGTAGTCTTCTGAGTTTCGGATGAGATCCGTCAGTTTTTTACCATAGAAGAAGTCGTGTATCATGGTATGAAACTCGCTCCACATCCCAATGGTCTGACAGTAGTCACGGCGGGGGCAGGGGGCGGAATCCTCCATCAGGCATGCCACGGGAGCCAAGGTCCCCTCCATAAGCTCTAAGATCTCACCTACGCTGTAGTCTCCGGGATCCCTCTGCAGCCTGTATCCTCCACCCTTTCCACTGACTCCGGAGATAAGTCCTCCGGATACCAGATCCTTTACTATTATCTCCAGATATTTTTTTGACAGCTCTTGTCTTTCAGCTATATCCTTAAGGGGGATGTAGCTTCCGTCATTGTGCTCAGCCAGATCTATCATTATCCTTAGAGCATATCTTCCTTTTGTAGATATCATAATTATTTCCCTTCATTTTGTATATGACGGGAGAAGAAATGCCGCTGACGTAGGCGGGCGTTCTTTCGCCCGCCGGTCGAGGCATTTTTCGACCGTCTGACCATGCAAAATTTATTTAACCTATCACCTACTATACCACTATGTAAAAATTTTTGCAACAACCTATTGACATGGTAGGTAAAAAGGTGTAATATCAGACCATCAAAAAAACAAAGCACATTTTTTAAGGAGGAACGACAATGGCAGGATACAGATTTGAAACATTACAGCTACACGTAGGACAGGAGCAGCCCGACCCGGCGACGGATGCGAGAGCGGTTCCCATTTATCAGACCACTTCATATGTATTCAGGAATTCACAGCATGCAGCGGACAGATTCGGCCTGGCAGATCCCGGTAATATCTACGGCAGGCTTACCAATTCCACTCAGGGAGTGCTGGAGGAGAGACTGGCAGCATTAGAGGGCGGCAGCGCAGCACTTGCACTGGCATCCGGAGCAGCAGCTATCACCTATACTATCCAGGCCCTTGCAGCTAACGGTGGTCATATCGTAGCACAAAAGACCATATACGGAGGCACCTATAATCTTTTGGAGCACACCCTTCCACAGTACGGCATCAACACCACCTTCGTGGATGCACACAACCTGTCAGAGGTGGAGGCGGCCATACAGGATGACACCAGAGCCATCTACCTTGAGACCCTTGGCAATCCCAACAGTGACATCCCCGATATCGAGGCTATAGCTGAGATCGCACATAGGCATGGACTGCCTCTGGTGATCGACAACACCTTTGGTACACCTTATCTTATCAGACCCATAGAGCACGGAGCTGACATCGTGGTCCATTCAGCTACTAAGTTTATAGGTGGACATGGCACCACACTTGGTGGTATCATAGTCGAGTCGGGCAAGTTCAACTGGAAGGCCAGCGGCAAGTATCCCAACATCGCTGATGCCAACCCCAGTTACCACGGAGTATCCTTCTATGATGTGGTAGGTCCCGCAGCCTTTGTTACATATATCCGCGCCATCCTTCTTCGTGATACCGGCGCCACTCTTTCACCCTTCAATGCGTTTTTACTGCTCCAGGGAGTTGAGACACTGTCACTTAGGCTTGAGAGACATATAGAGAATACCAAAAAGGTGGTAGAGTTTTTAAACAATCATCCTAAGGTTTCCAAGGTAAACCATCCCTCATTGCCGGAGCATCCGGATCATGAGGTATACAACAAGTACTTCCCCAATGGAGGAGGTTCAATCTTTACCTTTGAGATAAAGGGAGGCCAAAAGGAAGCCTGGAGCTTTATTGACAATCTGGAGATATTCTCACTTTTAGCGAATGTTGCAGATGTTAAGAGCCTGGTGATCCATCCCGCTACCACTACTCATTCACAGCTTTCTGAGGAGGAGCTTTTGGATCAGGGCATTACACAGGCCACCATAAGGCTTTCCATAGGAACGGAGCACATCGACGATATCATTGCAGACCTGGAAAAGGGCTTTGCAGCTATATAAGGAGGTAAATTATGTCGAATATTTATAAGGGTACGTTGGGACTCATAGGTAATACCCCTCTTGTAGAGGTGGTCAATATTGAAAAGGAGCTGGATCTCAAGGCTACTGTATTAGTCAAGCTGGAATACTTTAATCCGGCGGGCAGCGTTAAGGACAGGATCGCCAAGGCAATGATAGAGGATGCTGAAGAAAAGGGTCTTTTGAAGGAGGGTTCCGTGATCATCGAGCCCACCAGCGGCAACACCGGTATCGGTCTGGCATCCATCGCAGCCTCAAAGGGTTATCGGATCATCCTTACCATGCCCGAGACCATGAGCGTGGAGCGCAGGAA
>CAMOFS010000115.1 GCA_946613735.1 uncultured Lachnospiraceae bacterium
AGCGGGAGAGCGATCTCTTCAAACACGTGCTGCCTCAGGACTTTGTTAAGTTCGGGTTGATACCTGAGTTTATCGGTCGTCTTCCGGTGAATGTTGCTTTGGATGAGCTTTCCGAGGACGATCTGGTCAGGGTGCTTGTTGAGCCCAAGAACTCCCTTACCAAGCAGTACAACACCCTTTTCGGTCTGGACGACGTGGAGCTGGAGTTTACTGAGGAGGCACTCAGGGAGATTGCCAAAAAGGCTATTGAGCGAAAGACCGGAGCCCGTGGACTACGTGCCATCATGGAGAATATCATGATGGATGACATGTACGAGGCACCCTCTGATGATTCCATGAAAAGGCTTGTCATCACCAAGGAAAAGGTGGACGACAACCTGGTACTTGCTGATAGTAAAAAGGAGAGCTCTGTGGTGGAGCTTCCCGAGAAAAAAGATAATAAAAAGGAGAGCGCATGAAGATAAGATCTGTTGATCTTGAGACTGTGTGCGGACCTACAAGCGAACTGCCGGTAAACGACCTCCCCGAGGTGGCCTTTGCCGGCAGATCTAATGTGGGGAAGTCTTCGCTTATCAATACGGTGATGGGCAGAAAGTCATTTGCCCGTACCTCTCAAAAGCCGGGCAAGACACAGACCCTCAATTTTTATAAAATTAATGATGAAATATATCTGGTGGATCTGCCGGGTTACGGCTACGCCAAGACATCGAAGGCTCTCTCCGAACAGTGGGGTACCATGATAGAAAACTACCTCACGGAGTCGGAGCAGCTGGCCTGTGTATTTCTTTTGGTGGATATAAGAAATCCTGTCAGTGAACTGGACAGGCAGATGTATGACTGGATCAATTTCTTGGAGCTCCAGCCTATCATTATCGCTACCAAGGCGGATAAGATCAACCGCTCGCAGCTCGAAAAACATATAAAGCAGGTTCGCGAAGGGCTGGGTGCATCCGAGGATGATATCCTCATCCCATTCTCCGCAGTGACCAGGCAGGGGCTCGATGATATCTATGATCTTATGGAGCAGGTAATATCCGGATAATAAGGTATGCCGGTGTGAGTCTGCTTTTGACCTTCATGAGTCAGTGGAAGTCCTGCAGATTCATCCAGTCCACGAGGGCGCACAGCCCCTCCTCGGAAAACGGTTCCTCGTGTGTAATAAAAAGCGACGGATCCGTGGCTTCATAGGAGTATGGCTCCGGCCACACAGTAGCCAAAAACACAGGCTCGGGTGAGGGGGCATCCTCAGGAGCGTTCTCTGGAAGCGGCGCCACATACCGCTCGATGCGGTAGCGCATGTTGCGCTCGGCATCACTGCCGGAAAAATGCCTCTTTTTATAGTAGTCCAGTGCCAGCAGGCGTTTTCTTTCTATCATTTTTTATTTACCCCATTTTTTTGTTTCTTTTTATTCGTATATATTATAAAATAGAAAAGTGGCTTTTTCTACCCAAAACGAGGTTTGTATGAACAAAATAACTGCGTTAATTAAAAAAGGCACTTTTGCGATACTGACCGCGGTCATGGCATTTACATGTGTGATGCCGGCCTCTGCCGCCATGGTCATAGATGATAAAAAGGGCTCCACCACCTACACTCAGGGCACGGACTGGGAGAAGTACGGTAACTACTATTTTTATAACCAGATGTCCGCCAGTGAGAGGGAGTTTTACGATGCCTTGAATGACAAGTGCATCTCCTTCATGATAGGTGAGGAGGATGCCATAGAGTACGTCTACAAGAACACTACTTATTATCTTACCGGCTATGTTTCATCCGACAGCCTGACCATACCTCAGATGGTTCAGGTCGCAAAGATATTCAAATACAACAATCCGCAGTACTATTTTTTGTCCACCATGATCTTTCCCAAGACTTCGGAGAACGCCATCAGCTTTACCGTCTATCCCAGGTTCTCTTCCAGTGCGGCCAGACAGATCGCGGGATCCAAGATCTCCCACGAGATCAGGACGGCCATCAGCAACACTTCACTGGCGCATACTGATGCGGAGAGGGTTTTGGCCTTCCATAATTACATCATCGATATGGTGGATTACGAGAGCAACATACCTATTGAGGATCTTACCTACACACAGTCGGTGTACAGCGTCTTCGGCCATGATGATAAAAAGACGGTATGCGCAGGGTATTCAGGTGCTTTTATGATGCTGTGCAATGCGGTTGGCATCGACTGTATCTGTGTGACCTCGGCGCTGCATCAGTGGAACAAGGTCAGGATCAACGACACCTGGTACAACATCGATCTTACGGCTGACGACCTGGGGCTGGATGAGGATAAAAAAAGCAGGCGCCAGTATCTGTATTTCTGCAGATCCAACAACATGGTCTCCGTTATTGACGATACTGACTATCACACCATAGAGGAGTTTTGGACCGACTTTGTTTTGCCCGAGTGCTACAACGACACGGAGTCGGATAGGGATAATTACAACCTTCCCTTTGAACCGGAGATGATGGTGGTCTCACCGGGTTATAGTGCCCAGGCCTCGGAGACAGTTGCGGATCAGTTTATCGTCAGTCTTTATACTGCCACCAACGGTGCTGACATATACTACACCACCGATGGCAGGACACCGGCAGTGGGATCCACTAAGTCCAGGCTGTATACCAAGCCCTTCAAGGCAAAGAAAAATGCTGTTATCAGGGCAGTGGCTGTAAAGGATGGCTATAAGGATTCAGGCTTTTTAAAGATCAATATCACGGAGGCCAGTTCAGGAGGCACTTCGGTGCGGCTTTCAGACTGCACGGTGAAGCTGACAAAAAGCAAGTTTAAATATACCGGATCTCCCATCCGTCCCAAGATCAAGTCCGTCACTTACAAGGGCGAGACCCTTACAGAGGGTGCGGATTATGTGATCACCGGTTATGAAAACAATATTTCGGCGGGCACAGCCAAGCTTATAATAACGTCGGTTTCCGGCAGCAACTACAAGGGCTCCAAGACGATTACCTTTTCCATCAGCCCCTACCTTTTGACGGCACCCGTTGTGTCGGTCAAAAATGTTAACAGGGGTATCCGTCTGTCATGGGGACAGGTGGATTTTGCCAAGGGCTATATCATCGAGCGAAGCGAGGATGGCAAGCACTATAAGCGGATCAAAAAAATAGACAATGTAAAAAAGACAGTTTATACCGACACGAAGGTGGTAGCAAAAAAACGCTATTATTACAGGGTTACAGCATACTCTGCCGGGAATGAATACAGAAAGACCTACTGTAAGCCCATTTTGACCTACAGGATATTGTCCCCTGCCATCCTGGAGATCACCTCTGTAAAGACCGGGACCATGAGGGTCACCTGGGAGAAAAATGCCAAGGCTTCAGGGTATCAGGTCAAGTATGTGACGGGCAAGGAAGGACGTATGTTCAATGTTGCCAAGACTTACAACGCCGCCACTGTTACGGGACTGGAGGGCGGCAGGACCTACAAGGTCTATGTCAGAAGCTACAAGAATGTAGACGGCAAAGCGGTCTACTCCAAGTGGTCTCATGCCAAGAAGATCAAAGTGAGATAAAAGCTGAGGTGTATATGAATATAAAAGTGATAAAAAATGTGATAGCCGCATTTTCAATTCTGCTACTATCCATGTCCGTCCCCACAGTCACCCGGGCGGCGGCAGCGGATGCCAATATAGAGGTCATCCCTTTTCCGGCTGCCTACAGTGTGGAGACTGCGGATGCGGATGACGTGATCAAGTCCCCTGTCACCACCCAGATCACCTCCACCCTGAAGGGCTCTAAATACTACAAGAGCAGGTGGGAACGCTACAGCAGCTATTATTATTACAACCAGCTTTCGACCAAGCAGAAAAAGCTGTATAACCTTTTCAACAGCCAGTGCATCAAGCTTTTGACCACTGGTGTGACGGTACAAAACGTCTTGCCCAAGAGTGTATCGGGCACCGGCAAGGACTATTATTATTTGGATCCCATCGACTATGAGGAGCTTGGGTTGAGTGAAAAACAGGCCATGATCACATCCAGGTTTTTCAGGTATTCAAATCCCCAGTATTTCTTTTTGAACGGAAGTGAGCTTGGCTATAACGGCAGCGGTGTCTGTGCCATTACCGTTTATTCCGACTTCAGGACTCCTGAGGGTCGCAAGGCAGCCATTGATGCCATGAACGAGACCATTGACGAGTGGGATTATTATATCGATGAGCTTGGCTCTGATCAGAAAAAGGTAAAAATGATCCACGACCTGATCTGTGAAAGGGTGGAATACAATTCCGCAGCCTATGAGTCAGGTTACGCCAATGATGAAAAGGAATATACCCAGTCCATGTATTCAGCCCTGGGATGGTCAGGGAAAAAGACAGTATGTGCCGGGTACTCCTTTGCTTTCCAGTATCTTGCCAACAAATACGGCATTGACTGTGTCTGCGTTACCAGTGTTGGCACCGATCCGGACACCGGCGAGGAGTCGGGCGGACATCAGTGGAATGCAGTCCGGGTGGATGATCAGTGGTATATGATAGACCTGACCTGGGATGATACTGAGATAGAGGGACATCCCATACTTTATCTGTGGTATTGCAGATCCGCCAAAAAGATCAACTCCGGTGAGTACACCGCCGGCAATATCGATGAGAATCATACTCCTGAGTCTTTTTATGGAAGCAAGCTGCCCAAGTGCGTCAAGGATACGGAACCGACCCTGTACGAGCCCGGCGAATTCTATGAGCCGGATTTCAGGGTGAAGGCTCCTACGGTTACCATCAATAAAAAGACCAAAAAGGCAACTATCAAGTCAAAGACCAAAAACGTTACCATATATTACACCATTGACGGTACCGTTCCGGATCCGGCCTCCTCGAAGTGCCTGATCTACAAGAAGGCCTTTAAGGTGAAAAAGGGCCAGGTGATCAGGGCTGTTGCTGTCCGCTCCGGGTACTATGACAGCAAGGTAACTAAGAAAAAGGTGAAGTTCTGATGAAGAGATTCTTCGGGCTAGCGCCCTCAGAATGACATCCGGATTGTGTTTTTGTCATTATGAGCTACTATTGTCATTCTGAGCGAAGCGAAGAATCCCTAAGGAGTGTGCACATGACAATAAGAGAAACAATAGAACAGATGCAAAAGGACACCCTCTCCGAGTATGCCACCCTGGACCAGAATTCCAGAGGTCGTGAGAGAGAGGAGCAGCAGTGTGACATCCGCCCCGTCTTTCAGCGCGACCGGGACCGGATCCTTCACAGCAAGTCTTTTCGCAGGCTTAAAAACAAGACACAGGTATTTTTGTCACCCCTGGGAGATCACTATCGCACCCGCATGTCACATACCCTTGAGGTATCCCAGAATGCCCGGACTATCGCCAAGGCTCTTCGTATGAATGAAGACCTGACAGAGGCCATCGCCTTGGGACATGATCTGGGGCATACTCCATTCGGACACTGTGGAGAGAGGGTTTTAAACGAGCTTTGCGAGGGAGGCTTTGTCCACAGTGAGCAAAGCGTGCGCGTGGTGGAGAGACTGGAGCAGGACGGGCGTGGGCTCAACCTTACCTGGGAGGTTAGGGACGGCATGAGAAATCACCAGACCGATACTATGCCTCACACTCCCGAGGGTCAGATAGTCCGGCTTTCCGACAAGATAGCCTATATCAATTCGGATGTGGATGATGCCATCCGTGCAAGGATCATTACCGAGGAGGACATTCCGGCTGAGATCAGGAACACCCTGGGCGGTAACGTTAAGGCCAGACTGGATCGGATAGTCCATGACGTGATCACCGAGAGTATGGGCTCCCCGGAGATAAAAATGTCGGATGAGGTTTTCCAGGCCATCTTTGATATGAGAAAATGGCTTTTTGAAAATGTCTACACCAACCCTGAGGCAAAGGGGGAGGAGAAAAAGGCGGCACGGCTGGTGCGTGAGCTTTTTGAATACTATGTGCGGCACTACAATGAGATGCCGGATATGTACACCTCCATGATCTCCTATGAGGAGGAGC